>CAMYIK010000038.1 GCA_947258365.1 uncultured Thermoleophilia bacterium
CTCGACGCGATGCTGATGGAGATCAACCCGCTAATCCTCACCGAGGAGGGCGAGGTCATCGCCCTCGATTCCAAGGTTACGATCGACGGCAACTCCCTCTATCGCCACCCGGACGTCGCCGCGCTGAGAGACAGCGTCATCGACGACCCGCAAGAGAAGATGGCCCAGGAGCGTGGCGTCACCTACGTGAAGCTCGACGGCGACGTCGGCATTCTCGGAAACGGCGCTGGGCTCGTCATGAGCACTCTCGATGTCGTGGCGCTCGCCGACGGTAAGCCGGCGAACTTCCTCGATGCCGGTGGTGGGTCCCAGGCCGACGAGGTCGTGGCGGCACTCGAGGTGCTGCTGAGCGACGACAAGGTGAAGTCGCTGCTGATCAACATCTTCGGCGGAATCACCCGATGCGACGAGGTCGCGAACGGTCTGCTGACCGCGATCGACCGCCTCGGCGCCACCCTCCCGATCGTGGTTCGTCTGGACGGCACCAACGAAGAAGAGGGTCGCAAGATCATCGCCGAACGGGCACCCGAGAACGTCGTCACGGAGGCAACCATGTTGTCCGCCGCCGAACGAGCAGTCGCTCTGGCGAAGGAGGCAGCATGAGCATCCTCGTAGGACCCGAGACCAAGCTCATGGTGCAAGGCATCACGGGCCGTGAGGGCACCTTCCACACCCTCCGCAACCGCGAATACGGCACCCAGGTCGTCGCCGGTGTCACGCCCGGCAAGGGCGGCCAGGACGTCGAGGGCATCCCGGTGTTCAACTCCGCACGTGACGCCGTCGAGGCCACCGGCGCGAACACCACCATGGTCTTCGTGCCGCCGCGTTTCGCCGCAGACGCCATCTACGAGGCGATCGACAGCGGCGTCGAGCTGATCATCTGCATCACCGAAGGCATCCCCGCCCACGACATGCTTCGGGTGTACACCCACTTGAGGCGCGGGCAGCAGGTGCTGGTCGGCCCGAACTGCCCGGGCATCATCAGCCCCGGCAAGGCCACAGTCGGGATCATGCCGACGCAGGTGTTCAATCCGGGCAAGGTCGGATTGGTGAGCCGCAGTGGCACACTGACCTACCAAATCTCGAAGGAGCTGGCACTGCTCGACATCGGGCAGAGCACCGTTGTCGGCATCGGCGGAGACCCCGTCGTCGGCAGCTCGTTCATCGACATCCTGAGCCGCTTCGAGGAAGACCCGGAGACGGAGCTTGTCGTCATGGTGGGTGAGATCGGTGGCAATGAAGAAGAAAAGGCCGCCGAGTTCATCGCCAACGAGATGTCCACGCCGGTCGTGGCGTACATCGCCGGTTTCCAGGCGCCGCCAGGCAAGCAGATGGGACACGCCGGAGCGATCATCACCGGTAGCTCCGGTACGGCCGAGGCCAAGCGCGTGGCCCTCGAGGCCAAGGGCGTGCGCGTCGGCACCAACCCGACCGAGGTCGCGGCCCTGGTCAAGGAGCGGCTCGGCTAGGCGGCATGATCCGCCCGCTGTTCATCGTCGGTACTCGCCCCGGCGCCATCAAGGTGGCGCCGGTGGTGAGAGCCGCGACCGAGCATCCGGCGGTGGATCCCATCCTGCTCACGTCGGGGCAGCATCCGGAACTGGCGCGGGATGCGCTGGCGACGTTTGGGCTCACGGCCAATGTCGAGTTGGACCTCGGCGTGAGGCCGACCAGCCTCGATGAGATGGCGGCCCGCCTGCTGGGCTCTGTCAGCGAGGCGATCAGCAGCACTTCACCGGATGTCGTCCTCGTGCTGGGCGACACCACAACCGCGGCGATGGGCGCGCAGGCGGCCTTCTACGCCGGTGTCCCTATCTGGCACATCGAGGCGGGGCTCCGAACCGCCACCGCGAACCGGCCGTTCCCCGAAGAAATGCACCGGAGGCTGATCTCGAGGTTGGCGGCGCTTCACCTCGCCCCTACTGCCTCCGCGCGCCAGAACCTCCTGAGGGAGGGCGTGCTCGACACCGAGATCGCCGTGACCGGCAACACCGTCGTTGACGCGCTCCAGTACGTGGTCGCTCATCGGCCTACGGCGACCGACCCGGTGGTGGCATCGGTCATCGATTCCCCAGGGCCCGTCGCGGTGGTGACCATGCATCGCAGGGAGAACTGGCACGAGGGCATCCGCAAGGTGGCGCGGGCGACTCTGCGGCTGCTGGATCGTGAACCCGAGTTGCGGGTGGTTCATAGCGCCCATCCCAACCCGATCGTCCACAACGACGTCCATGAGCTGCTCGACGGTCATCCACGTGCTTTCGTGACGGATCCCCTCGAGTACGGAGACTTCGCGCTACTGCTCGCGCGAGCGAGTTTCGCCATTACCGATAGCGGCGGAATCCAAGAAGAGGCACCATCACTCGGCACGCCGGTGCTGGTGGCGCGACGAGAGACCGAACGCACCGAAGGCCTCCGGGCAGGCGTCGCCATGTTGGTCGGCACCGACGAGGATCGGATCGTCGCCGATGCGCAGCGTTTGCTCAACGGCACCTCGGGGCTGGCGAGCACAGTCGCTCAAATGAACCCTTACGGAGACGGGAGAGCTGGGCAGCGCATCGCCCACGCTCTGGTAACCCGCCTCGCCAATGTCATCGTGTTGCGTCGTTTTGACGGGGAAGAGCCTCCCCTCGCCGCCGCAGGAATGGAGTAGCGAATGGCGCGAGTCGCAGTATTCGGGTTGGGCTACGTGGGCTGTGTGTCGGCCGCGTGTCTCGCCGAGCGTGGAAACACGGTCATCGGGGTTGACGTAAACCCCGACAAGGTCGCGATGATCCGCGAGGGCCGAAGCACCGTTGTCGAGGATCGCATCGGTGAGCTGACCGCCGAGATGGTCGCGTCCGGGCAGCTGACGGCCACGACCGACGCCGAGGCGGCGATCGGCGAGACCGACATCGCGCTGGTCTGTGTCGGCACTCCGTCGACGCCAAGCGGCGGTCTTACGACCAACTACCTGCAGCAGGTAGCCGAGCAGATCGGCGAGGCCATTGCGTCACGCGAGGATCGCTATACGGTCGTCATCCGCTCGACGATGCTGCCGACCACCTGTGAGAACGAAATCGTTCCGCGTCTGGAGGCAGGCTCGGGAAAGCGCGCGGGAGTGGACTTCGGGGTCGCGGTCAATCCCGAGTTCCTCCGCGAAGGCAGCTCGGTCAAGGACTTCTACGACCCGCCCAAGACGGTCATCGGTCAGATCGACGATGCGAGCGGCGATCCGGTCGCCGAGCTCTACGAAGGACTTCCCGGACCGCTCTACCGCGTGCCCCTCAAGGTCGCGGAAATGACCAAGTACGCCGACAATAGTTTTCACGCTTTGAAAGTGGGTTTCGCAAACGAGATTGGAACTATTTGCAGTGCCCTGGGCCTCGATAGCCACCAGGTCATGGACATCTTCACCTCGGATACGAAACTGAATATCTCACCCGCCTACCTCAAGCCCGGCTTCGCCTTTGGCGGCAGCTGCCTCCCCAAGGACGTCAGGGCACTCGTGCATCGCGCTCGCCACGAGGATGTGTCCTTGCCGATCCTCGAGGCGCTCCTGCCGTCGAACACGAGCCAGATCGATCGCGCCTTCCGGCTGGTCGCTGCTTCAGGGGCACGCAAGGTCGGCATGCTCGGCCTGGCGTTCAAGGCCGGCACGGATGACTTGCGCGAGAGCCCCATGGTCGAGCTGGCGGAGCGCCTCCTCGGTCGCGGGTTCGAGCTGCGCATCCACGACCGCAACGTCAGCGTGTCGCGTCTTCTTGGCGCGAATCAGGCCTATGTCGATGCCCGCATCCCCCATCTCGCTGATCTCATGCTTCACGATCCGCGGGAGGTCGTGGCGCACGCCGAGGTCGTGATCGTGGGCGCGGCCGACCCTGAGGCATTGGCCGCCTTGCCTGATGAGGGAGGCCCGAAGATCATCGACCTCGTGCGATACCCCGGCTCACAGTCCCAGGAGGGGAACTCTGACTACCACGGGATTGCCTGGTAGTAGCCGTGCCTCACGTGTCGGCCCCACGCGTCCTCATCCTTGTCGAGAACCTCGCTGTTCCCTTCGACCGGAGGGTGACTCAAGAAGCGGTAGCCCTCGTCGAGGAGGGCTACCGCGTGGATGTGATCTGCCCGCAAGGGCCCCGGCGTGACAAAGAGCCATACGCCGAGCACCAAGGCATACGGATCCACCGCTACCCGCTCGCTGCCGCGACTGGAGGGCCTGCCGGATACGTGCGGGAGTACTCGGCCGCGATCTACCACACACTTCGCCTCGCCCGGCGGCTTCACCGCGAACAGCCCTTCGACGTCGTGCACGCGTGCAATCCACCGGACCTCTTGTTCCTGGTGGCCCTGGCGCTTCGCCGAGGCGGCACACGTTTTCTCTTCGATCACCACGATCTGGTGCCAGAGCTCTTTTGGTCGCGATTCTCGGGTGGCCCAAAAGCGCTCTACTACGTGTCACGGATCCTCGAGCGCTTGACGTTCCATTTCGCGGACGCGGTGATCAGCACAAACGAGAGCTACCGCAGCGTCGCCATGCGGCGAGGGAAGGTGCCTGGCGATCGCGTGCGCGTCGTCCGCAGCGCCCCGGACCTTTCAAAGTTCGTACCGGTCGCCCCGAAGGTGGAGCTCAAGAAAGGCAAGCCCTACCTGGCCTGCTACCTCGGCGTGATGGGCCCCCAGGACGGCGTCGATTACGCCCTTCGCGCGATTGCCCATCTGACCCAGGACATCGGCCGAGACGACGTGCACACGGTGTTCATGGGCTCAGGGGACGCCTACGAGGACTGCGTGGCGCTCGCGCAGGATCTCGGGCTCAACGGACAGGTCGAGTTCACTGGGCGAGTTCCCGATCTCACCGTGCAGGAGTACCTCTCTACGGCCGATGTCTGTCTGTCGCCGGACCCATACAACCCGCTGAACGACCTCTCATCGATGAACAAGGTCGTGGAATACATGGCGATGGGCAAGCCGTTGGTCTCGTTCGATCTGAAGGAGGCACGCTTCACCGCCCAGGACTCCGCCGTCTACGCCGCCGACAACGACGAGAAGCAGTTCGGCCGCCTTATCGGTGAGCTGCTGGACGCGCCGGACCGTCGCGATGAGATGGGCGAGAAGGGGCGCGAGCGGGTGGAGGAGTCCCTCAGCTGGGACGCCTCTCGCACGAATCTCTTGGAGGCCTACCAAGACCTCCTGAACCGCCCGCGCCGCGGGCTTTTTCGCCGCCGCTAGAACAGTTGTCCAAGACCAAGAGCGCGTGGCGCCGTTTCGGCGGTGATCGCCGGCTGATCGTCGGGGTGGCTGCGGTAGTCGCCAGAGCGCCGCGGCGGAGCCGCGAGTAGCTGCCGGCCAACCTGAGCCACGGCCATGCGCGCCAGTTGCACGGTGGCGTTTCCGCTCGGAATCTGGGGCCAGAGCTGGGTACCAGTGACGGTGATGATGCCCGGCAGGGCCGAGTCGCGCAGCGGTGGCGCAGCCGGCGCATAGTCGACGTGGCGTACGGCTTCGACAAAGCTCGCGCGCCCGACTCGTGAATCGATGATCTCGCTCGTCGGATCGAAGTGCGGGAAGACGCGCTGCAGACCGGCCATCAGCTCAGCCTCGATGTGCTCGTCAGGGCCCAGCAGCAGCGGGTCCCGTGAGTCGACGTACTTCGGCACGTAGGTCACCGAGTGCCCCAGCTGGTCGTCGGGATCGACCACATGACCGGCGTCGATTACTCCGGTGATCTTGGCGACCGGGTCGATGACATTGACTGCGTAGTACGGGCTGAGTGGCTTGCGCAGCGCCATCCTGAGGCAAACCACGCCGAGACTCCGGTCGGGAACGCCGTTCAGTGGCTCTCGACTAAGCATGCGATTGACGGTCGGCTCTGGCGTCGTGATGACGATCACGTCGTAGTCGAAGCGCTCGCCCTGGGCATAGAGACTCGCCGGCGTTCCAGGAGCAACCGACTCGACCGGGCAGGAGAGCCGGATGGTTCCACCGTGGATCAACAAACGGGCGGCGAGACGCTCGACGAGTGTTTCGTAGCCGCCATCGATGGCTCCGTGGACCTCGGCGCCGCGTCGACGCGCAAGCGCGGTCCTACGGGTGCGCTGATAGAGCCACTGCGCGGGAAGATCGTCCACGAGCGCGCCGAAGCGGGCGCGAAGCAGAGGCTCCCAGAAGCGATTGACCGCTCCGGCGCCAACCCATCGGCGCAGCCACGGTAGGACGCGCGTCCGATCGAGTTCATCGTTGCTCGAGCCGGCGCGACAGCGAGTGGTCAATACGGCGAGACGAGCACGCTCGATCGGCGAAAGAAGCGAAAGGCGCGCCAGGTCGCCAGCGGTCGAAACCGACTCCAACCCGCCTTCGTGCGCTGCGCCGGTACGAATCGAGGTGTAGCGGACGCCCAGGTTGAGATCGCGCGCCAGACTCATGATCTCGGTGTCAGTGGGAAGGACCACATGGTAGAAGCGGTCCACTCGCGTGTCCGCAAGATCAGCGCCACTGACCAAGCCACCGAATCGCGGTGAGCCCTCGAACAGATCGACGAGGTGGCCAAGGCGCATCAGGCCGTCGGCGACCACGAGGCCGGCGAGGCCGGCACCCACTACCGCGACCCGAGACCTCATCGGGCCGCCGCCACGCGTGCGCGTGCCGTCACCGCGGCTATCCGAAGCTGGCCGATGGTCGTCGGGATGACGCGCATGCTGCTCTCTCCCGAGCGCCGCCCGGCGTCGAGAACGACGGGAACCTCGACGACTCGCGCGCCACCGCGGGCGAGGCGAACAAGCAGCTCGGTCACGCCGGAGAACCCGGCACTCGCGATGAGGCCATCGCCATGGCGCTCGAGGGCGCCGTTGAGAACGTCTGCGCGAATGCAGCGATAAAGGTTCGTGAAGGTGTGCAGCTCGAGTCCACTCGCGAGCCGCATCAACCAACTTGCGGAACGACTGGTGAGCCGACGAAGAAGCGGAGCCCCAAGCAGGTCACCGCGAGGGTGGTGATTTGACGCCTGCACGACGTCAGCGCCTTCCTCGGCAGCCCGAAGCATGCGCCCGAGAGCACCAAGGTCGCTCGTGGTGTCGGCCTCGAGGGTCACTACCCACTCGACCCCTGGATGCCCGATCGCTCTGCGCAGGCCAGTCCGCAAAGCTCGACCAAGACCGAGGTTTGCGCCGTGGCGCACCAGGTCCAGGCGCAGGGGTCCGCTGTAGTCGCGGACCAGGGAGGCAGTCGCGTCACGCGAACCATCATCCACCACGATCACCGGTCCGGTCACGCCGGTCCGGCGAAAAGCTTCTTCAATCTGTCGGAATAGACGCGGCAGGTTGGCTTCCTCGTCATAGGCGGGGATCACTAGCGCGACGGAATCGCCCCGAGGTTCGGGAGCGGGAACGTGCGCAGCCAGCGCCGGCCTTCCGTGGTGGGTGAGATTCTCCATATGAGTCAGCCCGCCGGAGGCCGATCAGCGGGATGTAGAACACGCTAGGGAGAAGGGCCGCGCGCCGGAACTGGACGCGAGTTCAGCGGTCGGTGCGCCTTTACGGCCTTCTTACGATGCTGGGGGGGCGCCCCTCAGCCATCCGCCTAGTCCAGGAGCCCGCAAAGCCCGACGAAGCACAGTAACCCCGTCAAGGGGGTCTAGTACTAGCCGTTGGACCTCGAACGGGGCGATTGGCGGGGCATTGAGGCCGTTTTCGGTGGTTACCGCATAGTCGTGGCCTGCAGCCTGTGCGCCGGCGATAGACCCCGCGTCGTAGTCACCCTGCCCGCCATTGGGGTAGGCGAGTGTGCGGGCGGGCACGCCGAGTTCGCTGCGAATCCGCTCGGCGGCGTGCAGCAACTCGACGGCCTGCTCTTCGTGGCTTTCTCGGCTGAGGATGCCGTGCCAGCGAGTGTGCGAGCCAACCGTGGCTCGCCGAGCCATCTCGCGCGCCCCGTCCCAGTCGAGGAACATCCGGTGCCAGTCAGGACGAGGCCCTTGGGGAGCGAGCGCCTCGATGAGCTCCTCCAGCGCGGCCTCGCGGCCCGAGCGGTCGAGCGCCTTCAAACCCTCGGCGTGGGGCCAGAAATCGGGGTAACGCTGCGGAGTAGCGCCGCCTCGGAGGCTCTGGCCGCGCCAGTTGACGGTGCGCTCCTTTGAACGGGCGAACGCCCAGCCCAGGAGTTCCCACCACGGGGCCGTCTCTCCATCGAGCAACCCGGACACCAAGAAGTAGGTCGCGGGTACCCCAAGGGCCTCGAGCAGCGGGATGGCGCTATCGAGGTTGTCGCGGTAACCATCGTCGAAGGTCAGCGCGACAGCACGAGGAGGAAGAGGTTTGCCAAGGGCCAGATCGTCCAAGGCCTGCTCCAGATCCACTGGAGTGCAGAAGCGTTGGAGCGCCCGTACCTGCGACGCGAGCCCGCGTGTGTGTGCACCGCGAGGACCCGGAAAGAACCAAGTCGGCGTGACGTTGTGCCAGCAGAGGATGAGTAGGCGCCCGCTCACGACACCGCCGCCCGTGCCCGCAAATCGAGCTCCTTGGGGTCCTCTCCGTCCAGAAAGATCCGCCCCCAGACCTCGAGCACCAAGACACTCCAGAGTTCCTTTCCGAGGTCGTGCCCCGCGCGATGCCGCTCGATAGCCGCTCGGGCGTCTGCGGGTGCGAAAAGCCCGCGGCGTCGCGCGACCGGGTCGGTGAGCAAGGCCAGAGTCGCGTCTCCGAGCTCGCCGTGGAACCACTGAGACACCGGGACCGCGAAGCCGATCTTGGGTCGATCGAGCAACGCCGCGGGCAGCCGTCGTCTCGCCAGCTCGCGCGGCACGATCTTGGTGGTGCGCGTGGAGGCCTTGATGCCCTCGGGGAGCCGTGCGGCGAATTCCGCCACGACGTGGTCCAGTAGCGGCATACGGCCTTCGATCGAGGCTCCCATCGTCATCTTGTCGCCGCGCACCAGGAGGTTGTCGACCAGATACGACTCGACATCGAGCGCCATCATGGCGTCCAGGCGGCCGAGTTCCGGGTCGAGGCTCGCGGCTCGGTCAGCCAGCGCCATCCGGTCGATGCCCGGCGGATCGAATCCCGCATCGGCCCCGAACCACCCCGCCCAGCGACGGGCGTCGTCCGCCTCGGCAACGGCCGCGAAGGCCAAGCGTGCCTTGCGGGGTAGGCGCTGCGAGCCCATCAGACGTCGCAGCGAGCCGTTGGCGCGCGCGAGCCGCGCGAGCCGCCCGGCGCGAGAGAACGCGCGATCAACGCGGTACTTGGGGTAGCCGCCAAACAGCTCGTCGCCGCCTTCCCCGGAGAGCACTACGGTGACGTCCTCACGCGCCATACGTGACAAGGCCAGCAGCGGGATCTCGGAGGGCTCGGCCAGGGGTTCGTCCCGGAACCACACCGCATCCGGGAGCATCGAGAGAAACTCATTCGCCCCGACACGCGTCTCGCGGTGCTTGGCACCAAATGCCGCCGCGGTCGCCTTGGCTGCCTCGAGCTCGTCACTCGCCCAGTCAGGATCGAACCCAATCGAAAAGGTCCTGACGGGCTCATCAGACAGCTCGGCCATAAACGACAGCACAAGACTGGAGTCGAGACCTCCGGACAGGAAGCAGCCCAGCGGCACGTCGCTGATCATTCGCATCCGGACCGATTCGCGGATGAGCTTATCCGCCATCTGAGCGGCGGCGGGGGCATCGAGCGCGTACTTGGGTCCGTATTCCAGGCGCCACCAGCGCTCGATCTCGGTTCGCCCGGACTCGACACGCATCAGGTGGCCTGCCGGGAGCTGGCTGATGCCCCTAAACATGGTGCGGGGTGCAGGTACATACCGAAGCGCCAGATAGGCACCCAGAGCGCTCTCGTCGATGTCGGCCGCGACACCCGCGGCGAGCAGCGCCTTGATCTCCGAGGCGATGAGCAGGCGCCCCTCGTGGCGGGCGTAGTACAGAGGCTTCTTGCCGAAACGATCTCGCGCGATGAGGACCCGGTCGCGTCGCACGTCGAGAATGGCGAAGGCGAACATGCCACGAAGATGGTGGGGCAGCTCGAGCCCCCATTGCTCGTAGCCGTGGACCAGGACCTCGGTGTCAGAGCGCGTCGCGAAGACATGCCCCGCGCGGGTCAACTCCTCGCGAAGCTCCGCGAAGTTGTAGATCTCACCATTGAAGACGGTCGCAACGGTGCGATCCTCGTTGAAGATCGGTTGGTCGCCACCTGCAAGATCGATGATCGACAGGCGCCGCATGCCCAGCGCGAGGCCCTCACGTTCGAGGCGTCCTTCCGCGTCCGGGCCGCGGTGAACGATGGTCTCCAGCATGGCGCTGAGCGACGCACCGGACGCCTCCGGTCCCAAAATGCCGCAGATTCCACACATCAGGTCAGGCGCAACCCGGGGGGCGTGATCCGATGAGGTGACTCATGCGTAAACCGAGGCTAGCAGCGCCATAACGTTTCGATCGGGGAGTTCCGAGCGCGCGGTGAAGTGCGCCCATTCCCCCGTACAGGGAAACCCATCCTCGCGGGGAGTGAACGCACTCGGCCGAAACGACTAGCGTTGATTGAACACCGGCCTGAGAAGGGTGCCTGTGGCCACGACAGTAAACACCTCAGAGCTGCCCCTGGGCGATCCGGCAGCCTCTGCGCTTTCGCCCGTTGAGGATTACGCACGAGCCTGTCGCGCCGTCACGCGGCGGCTGATCGCTGCTGACTTCCTCAGCTTTGCCGTGCTCGCGGCCGCATTGTTGATCGTCTCGACGATCGTGAACTTCCCGAGCGGCGGCTTTGCCCTGAAGTCTGGCCTGGCTTTCGCCGTCAGTGCTCCCGTGGCCTTCGCATTGGTGGGCCTGTACAGCTCCAAACCGCTGATGATCTCCCCGCTCGATGAGGCGAGGGGCATCCTGCAGGGCCTCGGACTGCTGCTGATCGCGTGGTTCGTTCTCGGCACGCTCGTGCGCCCTGAGAGCTTCGGCCGCTCAGAGACCATCGATGTGCTGATCTGGCTGCCCTTCGCGCTGGTGATCTCACTTGCTGTTCGATGGGTCGTGCGCCAGAAGGCGCGCCGCCGCTATCCCGAACGCCTGCTGATCGTTGGCGCGGGCCGGGCGGGACAGCGGATCGCCGAGCGCGCTCGGCGACGCTCCCACGAAGGCCTTCACATCGCGGGCTTCGTGGACGACGAGCCCATGCCTCTGAGCGAGGAGATCGAGGACATCCCCGTGCTTCCCGAAAGCGCGGGGATCAACGAGGCAATCGCCGCGACCGGCGCCACCAGGGTGGTCATCGCCTTCTCGCGCACCAGCCCCGAGGAGATGCTCGAGTCGCTGCGCCATTCCGATTTCGGCCGCATCCCGGTCTCAATCGTGCCGCGGTACTACGACGTCACCCCTCCACACTCGGACATCTCGGAGCTCGACGGCATGCCCGTGGTCGATCTCAAGAGCGCCGAGCTCTCCCGAGGCTCCCGATCCATCAAGCGCCTCCTCGACCTCACTGTCGCGACGGTAGCTGTCGTGCTGCTTTCTCCGGTATTCCTCGCCGCCGCCGTTGCGATCAGATTCGACTCGCGCGGCCCGGTGTTCTTCCGTCAGGACCGGCTTGGCGCGGGCGGCGTCCCCTTCCGGATCTGGAAGTTCCGCACCATGGTCGACGGCGCTGAGGCGCTGCGAAAGGGCATGGGACACCTCAATGAGATGGAGGACTCGGGCCCACTGTTCAAGATGAAGTCCGACCCGCGGGTGACCGGTGTTGGCCGCTTCCTGCGCAAGACGAGCATCGACGAGCTCCCTCAGCTGTTCAACGTCATCGTGGGCGAGATGAGCTTGGTTGGACCTCGCCCGTTCGCTGTCCCCGAGGCCATCCAGATCGACGGCTGGCGACAGCGCCGATCGGACCTAAAGCCCGGAATCACGGGCGTCTGGCAGGTACGTGGCCGCAACGACATTCCGTTCGACGAGATGGTTCAGTTCGACTACATGTACGTAGCGAACTGGTCTGTGTGGTGGGACGTTCGCTTGCTATTGCAAACGATTCCGGTCGTACTCTCCCGAAGGGGCGCAAGCTGACCCCGGGTCTGGTAGGAATGGGGTCACGGCCCTGACGCAGACCGTTCAGAGATTGGCGACAGGAAAGAGCATGGTTAGAGCACTCGCCTCCGCGATAGCGATAGCCGCCGTATCGGCCGTTTTCGTCGCAGGGGCGATCGGGGCTCCCGCGCCGCCTTCTCAGCCCGACGCACCTCCGTCTGCGCCGGTCGCACCCGCGCCCACGGCACCCGCGCCTTCGGCACCTGCGCCGTCCACACCCGCTCCGTCTGCGCCGGCGCCGTCTGCTCCTGCTCCTGCCGCGCCGAGCACGCCGCCGCCCGTAGCCACTCCCGAACCTGAGCCCCCCGCACCGGCAGAACCAGCGGAGCCGTCGGCCGCGGAGCTCCGCGCAGAGAGCCAGGCCGCGGCCGCTCGCGATTTGGAGAAGCTGGTGACCACCTCCGAGCGCACGCTCACGAAGGCGGCAACGGCCACCACCGAGGCGACCGGCACGATGGATGGCGCCCTCGAAGGTCTTCGAGCGGACGTGCTGCCCGCAAGCTCCAGTGATGGTCGCGGAGCCGCATTGTCCTCACTGCTGATGGCACTCGTTTTGGCCTCAGGCCTGCTCGCCGGTTTGGTCCTGCTTCAACTCGGCGCCCGCCTGATCCCCGATCGTATCTCGATGGATTCTCTTCCCCGCCCTCTTCACCGCCGCCCAGGTTCGCTTGCCGGTGCTTCCGCCCTGTTGATGGCGGCCGCGCTGCTCGTCGGCTTCGTCTAGGCACCGGCCGGCAGGTCAAGCGCGATGTGCGGGGTCTGCGGAACCGCGGGGCCCGGTGTCGGGCGTGACTCAGACGATGTCCGGCTGATGATGGAGGCCCTCGCGCACCGAGGGCCGGACGGTGATGGAATCGACGAGCGTGAGCGCTCGGTACTCGGCCACCGACGCCTCTCGATCATCGACTTGGCGGGCGGCGCACAGCCGATCTACAACGAAGATCGCAGCCTCTCGATCGTCGCCAACTGCGAGTTCTACGGCTTCCGCGAGCAACGGGAGCAGCTGAAGCGGAGGGGCCACCGCTTCAGCACCCAGGCCGACACCGAGGTGGCGATCCATCTCTACGAGGAGCACGGCCTCGACTTCCTTCGCCACCTCAACGGGATGTTCGCCATCGCCATCTGGGATGAGCGGCGACAGCGACTGGTCCTGGCTCGTGACCGGCTCGGTAAGAAGCCGCTCTATTGGGCTCTGCGCGAAGGACGGCTGATCTTCGCGTCGGAGATCGCCTCGTTGATCACGCATCCACTCATCGAACGCGAGCCCTGCGAGGAGGCGATCGATCTTTTCCTCGGGCTGCAGTACATACCGGCGCCGCTCACAGGTTTCCGCGACGTCTTCAAGCTTCGACCGGCCGAGCGCCTGGTCTTCCAGAACGGCGACGTGGCGATCGACCGCTACTGGGAGCTGCCTCCGTCACCGAAGCTCCAGCTGTCTGATCAGGCCGCAATCGAGGAGCTCACCGCGATCTTGGAGGACGCGACCAAGATCCGCATGATCAGCGACGTGCCGCTCGGCGCCTTTCTCTCCGGTGGCGTCGATTCCTCGACGATCGTGGCCTTAATGGCCCGCGTGCAGTCGGCGCCTGTGCGGACCTTCTCGATCGCCTTCGACGCAGGTGACAGCAGGGATGCCGAAGTCGCCCGCGAGGTTGCGAACCACATTGGGACCGATCACACCGAGCTGACGGTGTCACCGGACATGCTTTCGGTGCTGCCTGAGCTCGTACGCCGATACGGAGAGCCGTTTGGCGACGTTTCGGCGGTGCCCACGTACTACGTCGCCAAGGCCACGCGCGAACACGTGACGGTCGCGCTGACCGGTGACGGTGGCGATGAGCTGTTCGCCGGTTACGACCAGTACCGCATCATGCGCACGCTCGGCCGGATCTCGGCGTTGGCAAGGCTCGGCGGCGCGGTCGGCGCCCGGCAGCTCGCGGGCCGGATCGGCCAAGGCAGCGGCGCGTTGGCACGACCCTCGCGCCGAGCCCAGCGCGTGATGGATACGGCGTCGCGCCCCTTCGCGGACCGCTACGCGCTACTGATGTCCCACATCTCGACGGACGAGAAGCGGCGGCTGTACGACCCCGATTTCATGCGCCGCGTCGGCCACGACGCTGCGGCGCATTACCTACGAGATGCCGTCGGACCAGACAACGGGGTTGGTTGGCTGGATCGTCTGACGCTCGCTGATGCCGCGACCTACCTCCAGGGCGCGGTGCTCACCAAGGTCGACATCGCGACGATGGCGGTTTCTCTCGAGGCTCGTGCGCCTCTGCTCGACTACCGCGTCGCCGAGTTCGCCGCCCGCCTTCCCGCTCACCAAAAGCTGCGTGGCAATACCGACAAATGGCTGCTGCGCCAGGTCGCCCATGGTCTCGTGCCGCGCGAGGTACTCGAACGGCCGAAGCAGGGCTTCGGCATTCCGTTACGCGAGTGGCTTCAAGGCCACGCCGGAGAGGTCGTGCGAGAGACCCTTACGGACGGCCGGCTCGACGCGCGCGGCATCTTCCGCCCGGGAGCGGCCGGTCAGGCCTTTGACGACTTCGTCTCCGGACGAGGACGCCAGACGCATCAGATTTGGCTGATGCTCATGCTCGAGCTTTGGTTCCGCGACGCGATCGATCAAGAGTCGCTCGCCGGGTGGGGCGCTTAGAGCTGCATTTTCGCGGCCCGCGGCCGCGGTGCATTCTGGAGCGGGATCAACCCTTGCTCTGGCGAAAGCCGTCGTGGAAAACTACGCCCGTCTTCGTCAGGCAGTTGCAGCGGTAGTAGCCCTGCTTGAAGTAGTTCCCGATGCCCGGATACATCGTGCGCACCTTCTTGCGCGTGATCACCCGGCGGCCGTTGACCCAGAGCTCGACCCAGCCCTTGCGATCGCTACCTGACCAGCGCACCCGCATCTTGATGTGGTTCCACTTGCCCCGGCGGATCGGCCCACTCCAGAGGTCGCGAACACCAAGCTGACGGCCAGGCGCCGCGTATCGATGGGCGCGAAGAACAAGCCGATTGCCGTCCACGAAGAAGCCGAGCGGGGGTGATCCATCGGCGTTGGAGTGCCATTGGGTCACAACCTGCCACGCCCCGGGGCGGGCGATCGGGAAGTTCGACGCGAACTTCGTGCTCCAGCTGTACCAGCGGGTCTGACCTTCACGCTCGCGAGTACGAATCAGGACCTCGGCGCGCTCACCGAACCCGAACGGGCTTTCGCCATTTCGCACCTCGAAGCGCCCGGCGTAGCGACCTTGGACGGCCGAGCGCACCGCCGTGACCCGGCGGCGATTGACCGTCTCGACGTTGTCCCACTGGCGCAGGTTTCCCGTCTCGTAGTCGCCACGTCGCAGGATGCGACCGGGAATCCGAGTGGCACGCTTTGCCACTCGCTTGGAGGACGCGGCGGCGGCGTCTGCTCTTTCCGGCTGCAGGTCACCGGCGAGCGGATCGGCTCCTTGCAGGACGAAGCCCGCGGCTCCAAGGAGGCCCACCGCCAGGATTACGGGGAAACGGGAGATCGTGGGTTTCATGAACGAGGGGCACTCTTGCAGCGCAAGCCGAAACGGCGAAGCACTTGGGGCGCCGGCCTTACAGCCTGGTCACGACCCCTCGCCGTGCCGTAATAGACCACGCGCTCGCCGAGCGAAGAGCGCGAAGCGGCCGCGACGGCTAATCGGGGCATAGACTCGGCACAGCGGTACCTCGCGTGCGATCAACCCCTTGTAGGCCTCGCTCTCAGCTCCGAAGTCGACGATCTCGACACCTTCGAGCTCCAGAGAGTCAATGAGGGCCATGACGCTGATCCACCCGAGGTTCGGTAGGCCGCTGGCACGGTCGAGAGCGCCCGCGTAGGACGCGGCGTACGAGCCGCTCACGATGGCGATGTCGAAGGCAACCAGCTGGGCTTCATGATCTCTTACCTCGATGAGACGCAGATCGTCTGAAGTGAGGTCGCCGAGTGCGTGCCGCGTAAAGGGCCGAGCCTCTTCGCCGGCAAGCCCATTGACGCCGTCACGATCGAAGTGCTCGGCGTGAAAGTCCAAGAGCCCATCAAGGCGCGGCAGCACCTCCGCACCGCGATACGCCGCGCTGGAAAGCGGTCGTCCCGCATCCTCGGCTCGCCGGAGGCCGCGTCGCACTTCCTTGCGTCGTTTCCGCATGGACTTCGGCGGCTCGGCGATCGTGAGTCGAAAGCCGTCGGATGTCGGCACAACGGGTCCGGACGGGAGCAGCTCGCGGGCGCACGACGCGCTCGCGCCCTCCTGCTCGATGCCTTCGAGCATCAAGAGGTCGCCCGGTAAATCTCTCATCGCGCTGAACAGCGCCTTTCGGGCGGCGTCATCACGCGCGGGCGGCTCGAGGTTGAACCAGGGACCGTCAGCGCCGAGGAGGCGCACTCGGGACAGCGACCCACCGTTAGTGATCACGAGGGGGGCGGCGGCCACCAGCGCTCCATCGCGCTGGACGGTTATCGCAAGTGCCTGACCCGCAGGGGAGCGCTGCTCACGCCAGGCGGTCATCCAAGCCGCGCGCCGGGTGGGATCAGGATGCGGAGTCTCCGCGACCAAAGCGTCCCATCCGCGCTCGGCGAGGATCGCCAGCGCATCCTCGCCGGTATGACCTGTGGCCGTATCACTCATTCACCGCGAGGCTAGCCAGCCTCCGCCTGGACACAAAGCCAGAGCGCCCGCCCAAAGGTCCAGACCCTGCGAGTTCGCAACGCAATGCGACCCCTTCGCCCTCAATTTGAGGGCGAAGGGGTTTGCGTTACCTAGTTGACACGCGTGATGGTCAGACCGTCGTGCTGAATGACCGCGGTCTTGTTGGTGCACGCGCAGCGGTAGAAGCCCTGCTTGAAGTAGTTGCCCAAGCCGGGGTAGGTGGTGCGCACGTTCGCCTTGGTGACGACCTGCTTACCATCCACCCAGAGGCGCACGAAGCCGACGCTGTCGGAGCCGGAGAACTTCACGTTCATCCGAATGCGACGCCACTGACCGGGCTTGATGGCACCCCGCCAGAGGTTGCGAGCTCCGAGGCGGTTCCCTTCACCCGCGTGGCGGTTGGCGGTCAACACCATCTGGTTGCCCTCGACGTACCACCCGAGCGGCGGCGGGCCGTTACCGCGGCTGTGCCACTGGCTGAAGACCTGCCATACGCGACCCGATTCCGTCGGAAAGCCCTGAGGGAAGAGGGTGAACCACTCGTACCAATACTCCTGGCCCTCTTCGATGCTAGGGCCGGCAAAGGCGAGTTCGGCGCGGTCACCGAAGTTGCCGATCGGATCCTCGCCGGGTCGCACCTCGAAACGCGCCGAGCGATTGCCCTGCGCGGCCTTCGGCGAGTTCACGACCTTGATGCGCTCGGCGCTGACAGTCTCGCGTGTCCTCCACGGAGAGGTGTTGCCGTTCTCGTAGGTGGCCGAGAAGACTCGCGTGCCCGGGAGTGGCTCGTTGGGTCCAACGGGCGGAGTCGCTGCTCCACCACCGCCGCCACCACCACCGCTGGACGGGGAGCCGGAGTTGGAGACCTTCACCCAGCGCCGGTCCGCCGCGATGCGCTTGGAGCCACGCCAGAGCGACAGTTCAACGAGGTGCGATCCGTTCTTGACCGAGCGGCTGTTCCACGACAGCCGTCCAGTGCCCGCACGAGGCATCGAGCGATGCGCGCGACGGCGCCCGTTGATCCGCAGCTCTAGGCGTCCACGCGTGCGGACCTTG
>CAMYIK010000039.1 GCA_947258365.1 uncultured Thermoleophilia bacterium
TAGCTCTTCGCCGCCCAGGTTTTCGTCCTTCTTACTTCTCTTCGGTCGGGGGCTCGACGCCCTTCGGCAGCAGGCCGTAGGTCTCGGCGAGGTACTCCGGCAGAACGGCCGCGATCCCGCGGCACATCAGCTCGCGCTGAGCGATGGAGATGCGGGTGGCGATCTGAAGAACGAGCTTGCTCTCGTCTTCGTAGATCCCCTGCACGCCCGAAATGGTCTCCTCGGCCTCTTTGCGCGCGTAGACCTGACCGCGGGCCGCCATGGCCCAGTTGGCCTTCGTCCAGTCGATCAGCGCCGACTCGAGGGGCGTCGGGTCATACCCGAGCAGAGCCTTCTGCAGGTCGTTGGGGTTGAACTCAGCATCGCGAATCGTCATCGTTCCTCCGGGTCGACTGGCGCGTTGAGTCTAGCTGCGCCGAGGCGATTAGACTGTCGGTTGTGCGCAAGTACGTCCTCCTCTCCACATTGACCTCGCAGGGGCTCCAAACGCTGAAGGCGACCCCGGAGCGCCTACTCGAGGTGAACCGTGAGATCGAGGATCACGGCATCAAGGTTCTGCGCCAATGGGCGCTCCTTGGGGCCTATGACGTGCTGACCGTCGTCGAGGCGCCCGATGACGCCGCGATCTCACGGCTCACGGTTGACCTGGCGGCGCGTGGTAGCGCGCGGTTCGACAGCCTTCCGGTTGTCGACTTCTATGGGCAGGGGCCCGAAGGCTCCTAGCGGCTTAGGCTCTTAGACCCGGCGCCAGGACTCAGAGCCGCAGAGCGTGCACGTCGGCAACACGAGGACGCCGTCGTTCTCTGGCGGCGAGACGATCAGCAGGTCGCATTCCGTGCACCGGAATTTCCCGCGGACTTCATCGCCAACTTCGTGGCGGTCTTCAACCTGCTCGGTAATGACGTGCTCCTTGCCGAAACGCTCGGCTGCGAATCCTAGACGAGTGCCGACAGCACTATCCCGATCACCGCGATCGAGGCGAACGCACAGGTGCCGACCAGCAACAAGGTGCGCTCGGGAACCCCACCGATGAGGCGAGGCGGCTGAGGGATAGGCGCGCGGCGAACGCGCTTCGGCGCCATCAGCGCGACTGAGGGCTCGCTTACGGCGTGCTCGCAGAACGGGCACACGCGTGCTTCAGGGTGAAGCGGCACTCCGCAGTTGTCACACGCGGGAGTGCTCGATCCATGTGGTCCGTGTACGTCAGGCTCGGTGTGCATCGCCATCCTCCGGCCCGGGCCAAAGGGGCCCGGCGGGTGGCCAGATTACACCCCGTTCGGCTCCGGTGGCAGCCGGGCTGTCAGTCGGCGAAGTAATCGTCCGCGGCGTCCCAGCCTGGGCCTGCCGAAGGGCCCGAGCCGTTGCCACCTGGGCCGCTGTCACGCAGGACGTCGATCTCGGCCAGCTTGGCCTCGATCTCGTCCAAGCGCTCGTCAACGGCGGAGATCTCCGCCGCGAGTGGCTCAGCCGGTAAAGCGTCGGTGCGGACCAACTCGTACGCACGTTGGCCGAGCGTTTCGAGAGCTGCCCGGTGTTGACGGCCGAGGAGTCGGCGTTCTGCTTCTAGCCGCGCTCTGGCGACGGAGGTCTGAACCTCTCCGGCAACTCGCGAGGCCCCCTGCTGAATTGAGTCCAAGAGCGACATCGCGCCCCTTTCATCGATCGCGTGTGATCGAGTCTATTCCGCTTTGGCCACCCCCGCCGCGTAGGCCCGGTGACGATCTTGTGCCGAATTTGGTGCATAGGGCACCAAAGGTGCGAGCGAACTGAGCTTAGCGTGCCCCCGAATCGAACGGGGAGAGACGATGAGTCGAGGTTTTGCGGCATTTGGACACGCCTGGTTGGTGTACCTGTGGCACCGCTCTCGCGAAAACCGAGGGCAAGGCACGGTGGAGTACGTCGGTACCGTTGTGATGGTGACCCTCCTCATTGCCGGGGTGGGGGCCGCGGCGAAGGGGTGGGCACCGGATATCGGCGCCGAGCTTCGGCGAGGCTTGATTCGGGCCGTCAAGAGACTCACGGGCCAATTCGCGGCGTGAGTCGCACGGAGCCGGCGAGGGCGTAGCGTTCGGATCGATGCAGGAGGACAAGATTTGGGCCGCGCCCGATGCGGTGCTCGGCCGCAGTGATGACACCCGCCGCTGGGCGGTTCGCGATGGCCAGGGAGCAGCGCGGTTCCCTGGTCTCACACGATTAGAGGCGCGCGCGGCCCTAGAGGGGCTGCCGACGGGCGCGTGGCAAGCCTGCCTCGTCGCGGTCGCGCTACCTGTGTTGTTGAGCGATGGGGCCGGCCCTCATCTGTTGGATGCCGACGGCAACCTCGTGCTGGCTCTGGCCGACCATCCTCACCTGGAGGCGCTCAAGTTGGCGCTTGGGCCCACCGGGGCGAAGGAGCAGGTCGGATTGGTGGCGTCCGAAGCAGACGGGGTGTGGCGATGGAAAGTCAGATCGGTGATCGATCCGTCCCATCGCGTCGGTGCGCTGGAGACCCTGGAGAGGCTGCAGGACTCAACCGGCTTCGACGGCTGGCTGCGTGAGGTCGCGGCTTGGGTCTAGGATCACTCCCCGGTGCACGACTACCGCATCCGCTTTAGCGCGGTCGACCCTGAACCGCTCGCGACAGATGCCGCGGCACGGCTGGTGCTGGCATTGGAAGACATGCCAGGGCCCGAGCGGATTGGAGAGGCGGTCCAAGACGATGATGCCCGCTGTGTCGACGCGGAGTTCGTGATCCGAGTGCAACACGGCATGGCCGACGCTGCACGTGATGGCAGCCGCCTCGCCAAGGAAGGTCTCAAAGCGGCCAACATGCCCGACGCGACGTTGGTCCAGATGCACGTCTTTCGGGAGAGCGAACCCGAGACCTGATCCGGCACTTCAGCCTATTCCCGCGGTCGACTACGGGGTGTCCGTGATATCACCTAGGCATCAGCTGAAACCTTTCGAGGCGCTGCCAGAAGGTGGCAAGCGGCTCGGCACGAAACTGGAACCGTGGCAGCCACCGACGGCACCGATCACAATCTGCCCCAAGAACTACTCGACCAGACGGTCGGAGGCAGTGCCCTACCCGGTGGGGTGATGATGCGCACCAAGGAGCGCGTCGGCTTGGCCGTGCGTTCTGAGGAAAGCGGCGAGATCCTCACCGAGGCGTTCGAAGTCGCTCCGCCCAAGGGGCTTTGGGCCAACTGGCCGCTGATGCGTGGGGTCGTCGCGCTACGAGCCGCGGCGATTACGGCGCAGAAGTCGATGACCATGAGTGAGCGCCTGAGGTGGGGCGAAGAAGACGACGAAGAGGTCTTCGAGCCTCCCAAGATCCTGATTCTGCTTGGTGCCCTGCTGGGTGCCGGTATTCAGATCGCGGCATTCCGTGTCGGGCCGGTCGTGATCGCGAAAGAGGCCGGTCTCACCGGCGCCTCGTTCATCATCGCCGACGCCGCCCTGCGTCTGATCCTGCTTCTCGGCGTGTTGTGGCTCGTCAGCCTGCTGCCGCCATTTCGTCGCATCTTGGCCTATCACGGCGCTGAACATAAGGCGATTGCGGCCTATGAAGGCAAAGGCTCAGTCGTCGGTAGCGTGGCGGCGGGTTTCACGCGATTCCACCCTCGCTGTGGCACGTCGTTCCTCGTCGTCTCGGCGATCGTTTCGATCGCGGTCTACGGCGCCGTGCTCGCCATCACGGGTGTCTTTACCTACTTCGCGTTGATCGCCACGCGGCTGCTTGGAGCGCCAATCGTCACGGCACTCGCATTCGAGTTTCAGCGCCAGGCGGCAAAGCGTGCTGACGGTCCCTGGCGATTCTTGTCGTGGCCTGGCCTTGCTGCTCAGCGCCTGACGACTGCGGAGCCGCGACCCGAGGAACTCGAGGTCTCCGCTGCCGCTCTACGTGTCGCACTAGGCGTAGAGGAGCCCACGGGTGACATCGCCAGTGTCCGCGCCGCGGAGCGCTCGACAGGCACCGAAACGGTTCCGTCGATGGTCGACCCGCAGCCCACCGGGAGCTAGCCGGCAGGCCCAGTCCGGTCGGCCGCGAATAGGTCGAACGGGTCATGGACTACGAAGAAATCCTCTCGGCCGCTATCGGGCCGGTCATCATTCTCGCGGTCGCGTTCATCGTGACGCGCCTCATCATGTGGATCGTCAAGCGCTTCGAGCATGGCTACCTCGAGCAAGACGAGGATGAAGCGGCTCGAGTCTCGCGGCTGCAGCGCGGTATCGCCGATCCCGACGATTTCGTCCTCGGCATTCGACGCAAACGCGCGCTCACCATGAGCACGCTGCTGCGCGCCGCGGCCATCGCGTTGGTCTGGATCGTCGCCATCATCCTGGCGCTCGAGACCGCCGGCCTTCCTGTCACCCCGCTGCTTGCGGCGGCCGGCATCGGCGGCATCGCGATCGGTTTTGGCGCCCAGAGTTTGATCAAGGATCTGATCAGCGGCTTTTTCATCCTGCTGGAGCGTCAGTTCGATGTCGGAGACACGGTCGCGCTCGCTGAGGTGAAAGGAACCGTCGAGCGAATCGAGCTGAGGTCGACGGTGCTGCGCGATATCGAGGGCCGGCGCCACGTCGTCCCCAACGGGGAGATCCGAGTCTCGACGAACTACACGCACATCTTCTCTCGCTACGCGGTCACGCTTCCTGTCCCATATGAGGTGGACGTCGACCGCGCTATCGACATCGCCGGCGCGGTGGCCGAGGAGATGAGGACGGGAAGTTACTCAAGCCTGATCACGGAGCCGGTGAACATTCTCGGCGTGGACGACTACGGCGACTCGGCCGTGAATGTGCGTCTTTACCTGGAGACCGTTCCCGGTCGCCAGTGGGAGGTCGGGCGCGAGTACCGACGCCGCCTGATCAAGGCTCTGGAGGCTGCGGGCATCGCGATTCCGTATCCCCACCAGGAAGTCATCCTGCGCCAGCAGGACGGCCTCCCGTCTACCACCTCATAGCCCACCAGAACGACGAACGCCGCCCCGGACGTGAGCCCGAGACGGCGTGCGATCGTTTCTCATGCGGGATGAGTCACGCGCGGTCTGCCTAAGTGGCTTTCACCACCTGGCGGACTTCGACGCGGTTGACGCCCGTTCCGAAGGTCGCGATCGGCCGGCGTGGCGGGCGTGGAGGACTCCTTGTGGGAGGGCGTGGATCGACGGCTGGTAACACTCACGGCATGCTGCGCTCAGAGTACTCACGCACTACCGCGAGGAGGCACGACGATGGTCGGGGCTGGTCCCGACCAAACCGCTCAGGCCGCGTTCTGCTCCAGTGGCGGTACCTCGACCGGGTTACCGGAGTCGTCGATCGCGACGAGAACGAGCTGCCCGTGAGCGCAGAGCTTGCGTACGCCCGTGCCGAGATCCTCCGAGACGAGGTCAACGTGGACGGTCACGGATGTGCGCCCCACGGACTCAACACGCGCCGTCAGGCTCGGCAAGTTTGCCGTGATGCACAGGGTGCTCGAAACGGAACTTTTCCGTCGCCACCGTGACCACGATCAGGCGCGCATGGCGATTCGCCGCCACTGCGGCGGCCATATCCATCATCCGAAGAGCGTGCCGAGGTGGTTCGTTTGGTCCGGGAACACGACCTGGGTGATGCGTGTCTCAGACGGAGGTGCGGTGGGATCGATGGTGCTCACGACAGAGCCCTTCGCCCTGGACGCCCACTCTCCTAGGCGGCTGCCTGCTCCACCATGCGCTCGGCGAGAGCCGTCATCTCCTGAGCACTGATGGTTGCCGCCGGATAGACCTCCGCAAAGCTCATCCCCGCCCGATCGATGTACGCGGTCTTCAACCCGACAGCGGTGGCGCCTGCCAGGTCCCAGTCGTGTGAGGCAACCATCCAGATCTCCTCGAGCGGCACCCCGGCGACTTTCGCGGCGTACAGATACGGCTCCGGCGCCGGCTTGAACTGACCGACGGCCTCCACCGACAGGGTTCGGTCGAAGTGTTTGATCAGGCCCGCCGACGTCAGCTTGGCGATTGCCGCGTCGCCAGCGGAGTTGGTGAGGGCCATCACGCGCCAGCCTGAGCCGTGCAACACCTCGAGCGCCGGCTCGACATCAGGATGCGCGGAGAGCGAGCGCATCGCTGCCCCTAGGGCCTGCCGTTCCTCAGCGCCGATCGCGACTCCACGAGAGGCGCCGGTTGCGACAAGGGCTTCCGCTCCGAGAGAGCCGAAGTCGCATCGAAGGCGCAAGGCATTCGTGGTCACTGACAGATGGAGCAGCCGCGCAAACCACTCCCGGCGCGCGGTCTGATCGCCGAAGATTTCGTTGAACGTCGGGTCGAGCCCACGGAGGTCGAGCATGGTCTCGTTGACGTCGAATATGGCGGTAGGCATCCGGCCTCCTGAAAGGGGAAGGCTGGTCCAACCTACGTCGGCTTCGTTTGGGGCGCCAGCGCCTCGGCGTAAATGCCCAAAGAGCTCCGACCGGCTAGTAGCTCTCGCAGCCTCGTCCGTCGCGGTCACGGTCAAAACCATGAGGATCTGCACCAACGACCGAGACGCCATGCCCGATGTCCGCGCAGTTGAGGTCGTAGGCGACGACCGGGACACATGGTGAGTAGTTGGGGTCGCAGTTTGGCGCCTCGACGAGGGGTTGTACGTCCGACTCCGGCTCAGGCGGGGCGACCACCGGAGGAGGGGGTGCTTGCACCACCGGCGGCGGCAGCGGCTTGGGGGCGAGGAGCGTTACCCGGAACGGGCGCGAGGGGGCGCCTCGCCGTTCGGTGAAGCCCGAGACTCTGAGGGACGGCTGCTCACGGAGCTTCTGGGCCACTTTCGGCCTCACGCGTAGGACCACCTGCGCCCGAGCTTTGGAGCGGCCGTATCCGGCAGTGGCAAAGCGCACCGAACCGGCACCCTTGGTCTTCAGTACGACCACATGACGGCTGCCTGAGCGGATGACGCGGCTCCGCTTAGTCGAAACGGTTGGGGCAGAGCGGGGGCTGGCCGCTGACTGCGGCGGGTCGTCGAGCGGGTTCGAGACGGGAGTAACCCCATCCGCGTCTTTGCTTTCCTCGCCTCCGACGGCGGCGATGATCGCGAAACCCATGATGGCCGAGACGAGAATCGCCGCCCAGGTCCACTTGCTCTGAGGCATGCCGCGCTCCGGGAGGTCGGGGGTGCGTGCGCTTGGGCCACATCAGCACTCCGCATCGTCTTGGCCATCCCTCGTTCGGCCAGGCGCTAGTCCGACGCGGTGCAGCGTGCGTGAATCGGCGGCGGCTTACGGACCCAAGACCGTGACCGCCGCCGGGCGATCACGGTCGCTGATCGGCTTCATTGGAGGCGCTAGCGCCTCCAAGTAAATGCCCAGAGACGGGTCAGAGTCCTTGACCCGCCTCTGAGACCTGCTTCAGCAGCTGGTCGCGCGATTTACGGTGCAGGTGTCGCGCCCGCGGCCACCGTTCCCGGAGTCGAAGCCCGCGTTTCCGACCAGGCGGTCGTCGCCCCAGCCGCCGAAGAGTCGGTCATTGCTGCTGCCGCCTGCGAGGCGATCGGCTCCGCGGCCGCCGTAGACGCGGTCGTTGCCACCACCACCACGCAGGACGTCGCGGCCGGCGCCGCCGGTGATCAGGTCGGCCTGTGCGCACCGGCCAGCGTGTCAGCGCCGCCGTGGCCACGCAGCACGTCCTTGCCCTTGCCGCCGACAAGTCCGTCCGCCCCGGCTCCTCCGGTGAGAACGTCAGATCCTGTTCCACCACTGATGACGTCGTTGCCCGATCCGCCGATTGCGCGATCAGCACCGCTGCCGAGGCAGATTCGGTCGTTTCCGGCAAGACCGCGGACCATGTCGTCACCTTTTCCGGTCAGGATCACGTCGGCACCGTTCGTCCCGACGATCACGTCGTGCCCGTTGGTGCCAACGATGGTCGGCGCCTGGCCGCGGCAGGTAATGGTCGAGGCGGAGGGGGTCACCGGCACCGGAGCCGGTCCCGGTGCGACCCCGTCGCTGACCGTCACGGTGTTGGAAGCCGTGACCTCTGCTCCGGAGTCGTCCATCACGGTAAGCGTCACGGTGTAGGCGCCCGGCGTCGCGTAGGTGTGATTCGGGCTGGGCTCGTCGGAGGTGGTGCCATCGCCGAAGTCCCACCGGTGGCTGAAGATCGAGCCGTCGGAGTCGCGTGAGGCGGTGCCAGTGAAAGCAACCGGCAGTGGAGCGGCGCCGGCCGTGTCGCTGGCACTCAAGACGACAGCGGGAAGCTCGTTGGTGATCTTACGAACCCGGTCGTCGGCGGTGCCAACGTAGAGGCTGCCGTCCGGCGCGATTGCGAGCGACCATGGGTTGTTCAGCTTGGCCGTCGAGGCTGGGTTGCCGTCGCCCGTACCACCAGCGCCGATCCCCCCGACGATGGTGTTGATCGTGCCATCGGGCGTGATCTTGCGGATCGCGTGGTTGCTCTGATCGGCGATGTAGACGTTTCCGACCTTGTCCGCGACGACATCGCGCGGGTTGCGAAGCCGTGCGGAGGTGGCCGGGCCACCGTCGCCGGTGTAACCAACGGAACCGTTACCTCCGAGCGTCACGAGGTTGCCGTTCGTGTCGATCTTGCGCACGCGCTGGTTCGAGTAGTCCGCGAAGTAGATGCTGCCATCGGCCGCTGCGCTGAGGCCCATCGGGTTGCGCAGACGCTGCGAGACGGCTTGTCCATCGCCGGTATAGCCCGAGTAACCGTTACCTCCAACGGTAATGACGTTGCCGCCTCTGACCGTTCGGAGCACGTAGTGGTACGTGTCAGTGAAGAGCGGGTTGCCGTTTGGGAGCACGGCCACACCCCAAGGGTTGCGCAGGTTCACCGAGGCCACCGACCCATCGGGGTTGAAGCCGGTCGCCCCAGTGCCCGCGACCGTGGTGATGACTCCGTCCGACGAGACCATCCGGACCCGATGGTTCGAGTAGTCGGCGATCAGCACACCGCCACCCGGCGTCGCCGCCACCTGTACGGGCACGCGCAGCTGGGCGGCGGTCGCTGCCCCGCCGTCGCCGGAAAAGCCCTGTGTGCCGTTGCCCGCGACCGTGCTGATCGTACCGTCGGGGCTCAGCTTCCTAATGCGGTGGTTGCTCGTGTCGCCGATGTAGACCGACCCGTCAGTGCCCACTGAAAGGCCCAAGGGGTTGTTGATGCGAGCCGATGTACCGGGCAGCCCGTCGCCCGAGTAGCCGGCGATGCCGGTACCGGCGACGGTCGTGATCGTGTTGTCACCGGAAACAGCGCCGGCCATGGGCGCGATCGCCGCCAGTGCGGCGAGTGCGACGACGACGGTGATTCCGGTGCGAGGGATACGGGTGTTTCGAGTGCGCATGGGGACTCTCCAGCGGACTAATGAGAAGAAAGAAAACAGAGGCGTCGTCCTTGACTGCCTCCATGCGCCAGCTCGGAGTTTGGTAACAGCCGAGTCGCAAAGACCGTAGTTACGGCCCGTGCTCTGCGGGGGCGGCGACCACCGAAAGATGTGGTAGCTGCGCGCTGGCGCAAAAGGACTGTGGCACTAGTCAGCCCCTCTACGTGGCTCAACCGTGAGATTCGTCAATAGAGGTTGCGCCATGGCCAGGTGGGGTCGATAGGCCCAGTCGCCTCACAATAGGATCTCGGCCATGAACGACCCCACCTACGACAGTTCGATCCTCTACGAGGAAGCCCGCATTCATGCCGCGGCGATCTATTGCTCCGACGGGCGCGTGGGCGCACACTTCGACGATTTCCTGCAGCGCGGCCTCAGCTTGCCGCGCTACGACAGACTCGCGCTACCTGGCGGGCCTGCGGCGCTGGCGGGGCATGAGCAGGCGCGTAGCGTCAGCGATGAGCTCGCGTTCCTGGCTGAAGCCCACCAGCTGGAACAAGTCGTACTCATCGCCCATGAGGGCTGTGCCTTCTACCGTGAGGTCCTCGGACTGTCGGGTGACGCCTTGATCAGCACTCAAGTACGCGACTTGGCGCGGGCGGCCGAGACAGCCCGTTCGGCGACCGGCCTCACCGCGGTAAGTGGGTACTTCGCCCGGCGCGAGGGAGACCGAATCCGTTTCGAGCTCGTCGACCTCTAAGTAGAGGCTCCCGCCGCGGCGTTGGGTTTCGCCGATGATGGCGGTCATGGCTCGCCGCAGCTTCTCTGGCCGGGCCTCGTAGCGTCGGAACCGCGGCACGATCGCACCATCGGTCCAGTCCCATCGATCATCGAAGGACGTCAGCAAGGGGAAGCGGTACTAGAACTACCGCGATCGGTGGGTACAGCCTCCTGCGTCTACGAATGCTTGCCATCATTGCTCCAGGTGCTCGTTCCAACAGCTTGGCAAGGGTGGCGGGCAGGCTCACGAAGACCTTTCGTGTCTGTGAAAAGACCCCGAGACCAAAGCCTGCTCCGGTTGGCACTCGGGTGCATGAGCGCCCACACCCCAACCGATAGCCGCTCGCCTCGCGTAGTCTCGCTGGGCCCTCCACCGAGGGTGGCAAAAAACGAGAACGACGAGGAGCAGTAATGAAGCGAATCCTGATGATCGCCATTCTGATGCTGGGCATCGCCGCGGTCGCCGTGGCGTGTGGTGATGACGACGACGATGGCGCCGATGGCACCACGGCGACCGAGACGTCAGCTGAGGCGGGCACGATCGTTGAGGTTGCTACCGAGGCGGGCTTCAGCACGCTGGTGACCGCCGTCGAGGCCGCCGGCCTGGTGGACACGCTGAGCGGCGAGGGCCCGTTCACCGTCTTCGCACCGACCGACGAGGCGTTTGCCGCACTACCTGAGGGCACTCTCGACGCGCTCCTCGCGGACACCGAGGCACTCAGCGATGTGCTCACCTACCATGTCGTCGCAGGCGACGTGAAAGCCGCGGACGTAGTCGAGCTCGACTCCGCCACGACTGTCCAGGGCGAGCCGATCGCGATCACCGTCGAGGATGGCGTCGTGACTCTCAACGGCTCGGCAACCGTTACGACGACTGACGTCGAGGCATCCAACGGCACGATCCACGTGATCGACGCCGTGCTGACTCCTCCGGCTGGATGAGCTGAGCCCACGGAGCCCGCGTCGCGGGCTCCGTGGGCTAACGCCGGGTTGGGGCCGAAAGCGCCTTGACTACTTCCGTGAGTTGGTCGTAGCCGGCCTTTTCGCGTTCCGTCCACTTCACGCGGTTCCAGGTATCCCAGCTGTAGCCCTTCGTGACCGCGACCTCGGCTCCCAGTGCAACGGTGATGCCGACGCGCTTGACCGGTGCAGTGGTGATCACACCGTCCCGCCGGACCACAAGCGCTCTCCGCGAGGATGGATCAGAAAAGCCGACCATGAGGTGCGGTAGCCGAAGCTCGATCGTGTCGCCGTCCGCGGCCCAGATCGTGCGGCGATCGAACCCCGGATCCCGCGGGTTGGTAGTCCCGGTCGCGAGTGGGTTGAGGTCGAACCATTCGGCCGGACGGGCCTCATTGGTGACGGGCACCTTGTACGGCTTGTTCGTGATCAGCCGCTGCTCGTTCCACACGCCGCTTCCCTCTTCGACGGAGCGAGGATCCACGTCGAAGAACTTGAGGCGTCTCCCGTAGACAAGTGCGTTCGGGTCGTTCGACGCCCGCACGTATGCGCGAGCCTCGCTGCCGTTGAACACGACGGCCGTGTCCGAGGCTGGAGCCGCTCCGGGCCGGTCGGGCAGGCCGCCCGCGTTTCCGGGAGCGACGTCAAAGCCGATAGTTAGCGGTGAGCGCTTCCAGGCCTCCGGTTCGTCGACCCGGACTCGGAGGTAGAGATAGCTGGAGTCTTTCGCGGCGCGCACCTCTGCTACGCGGCCCTTTGATTCGTGAATGACCTGTGCCGGCGCCGCGTCCCAGTCCCGCACGTCGCCATCGATGGTGATGCCCGGAGTGTCGGCGTCTTCGATCGCGAGCAGCCCAAACATCGACTCATTGGTCAGCGGGTTGTGCCAGAGCTGGCGCCGCTCCCTCGGCAGCTCGTAGTCGATCGTGTTCCACGTGAACTTGAACCATTCGTCGGTCCACTCGAAGACGAAGCCGCCGGAGATACCGACCTCGCGCTGGACCTGCATGAGCTCCGCGTTGATCGCCATCGCGTTCTGTTCGCTGTGCCCACCCTGGTCGCGTCCAAGTGGCCCACCGTGGGCCGAGCCGATCGATGAGGGGACGCCGTACTCCAAGACCACAACCGGGATTCCAGTGTGGTGCTCACGCAGGCGGGTCAGATATCCGGCGTACGGATCCGTCTTGCCCTGATGCTGAAAGTCGGCGATTCCGGGCTCGTAACGCTGGAAGTCCGGGTAGTAGGGGTAGGCGTGGTAACTCGCGTAGTAGCCGCCTGGCCACTTTGAGGCGTCGAGGTGGTTCGCGTCGATACCGACGAGGTCTTCCTTGGGGAGTGGCTCGGTCGGATGCTTCAGAGGGTCGGTGGTAGGCCAATTCGAGAATGTGAGGGGCACGGTCACGCCACGCTCGGCTTCGAGTCTCGCGACCTCGTCCAGACCTTCGGCGAGCCACGATTCAGTCGGTGAGGCCTGGGCGGTCGCGGAGACGTATCGACCGATGTATGGCAGGCGGCCGGTATTGAGCCTGTCCGATTTACTCGTCGCGACCGGATCCATCTCGATGCCAAGGGCCCAAGAAATCAGCCACGGACTCACATCGGCGGTGTAGGTCCCGCTGGCGTATCCGGCGCGAGGCGGAAGAATCACATCGCCATGGATCGCTCCGACTGCCCCTGCGATGTCCTCGTGAAACTCTTCGCGAATACCTGGCGCGTAGAGATCCCTTGTCTCGGTGAATTTCTCCTCAGGGATCCATACGCCGTGAACGAGGTAGATCGGGTGCTCGGGGTGGGCCTCGTTGTACGCCAGCAGTTCCTCGTAGAAATGGGGAGGCTGCACCGTGTAGATGCGAATGGAGTGAAACCCGGCCTCGGCGATCATCGGAAGCCAGCGACGCCAGACCTCAGCCGAAACAGCAAGCTCGCCAGGCTGAGTACCCGCAACCGTCGGGCCGACGTTGACGCCGGTGATGAAGTCCACGTCGCCACCCGCGAGCTGCAGCAGCATGCGCTCGCCGTCGGTTCGGGCGATGCGCGAAAGGCCGTCGACCACGTCCGGCGCGGGCGCGCGAGAGGCGTTCGGCTCAGCCGATCTTGCGGTGCCGCTGCTCTCGTCTGAAGAGCACCCAGCCAACACGACCGCGGCGAGCAAGCACACCGCGACGAGAACGAGAGGCCGGGTCACCAGCGCGACTGTTCAACGGGCAGCCGTCGGGGCAGGGGGTACTCGTCTCGGCAGCAATCCATCTCAATGTGTCTCGGCCGCGATGCCCGTCCACTTTAGTCTTGCCCCTTCCGGTGAGGCGTAACCATTCGCACTCATGACGGCAAGGTCGCGGGCATCACTACGAGTGGCCCCGGGAGTGGAAGCACGGTGGTTTCCCGAGATCTCGGGGTCCCCCCGACGCGGCTGTTGAGCCCGGCCCTAGGGGTCTGCGAAAAACTGTGCCGTTGCAGGGCGCGGAACCCGCCAGATGACGCTTGGGTGCCAGGAAAGCGAGGTGCCGAGAGGGCACCCGGTCCAGCTCCGAGGTACTTCGTATGCGATTTCGTGCCCCTAGACACCGCCTGATCGGCGCCTTGCTTGTCGCGGCAGGTGTTGTGCTGCTGAGCACGGCGGTGTTGCCGCTGTCGCCTGGAGATCCTGAGCAAGTCGTCGCGACGCCACAGGCGTCCGGTCAGGACGCTCCGTCTTCATCAGCCTCGGGCGAAGATTTCGAGCGCACTCTCCAGGTTGATGAGACAGCGCCTGCGCGCAGGGCGTCTACGCCGCAGCAGCGGTAGAGCCAGGAGGCGGAGTCCGGGGGTGCGCCAGCCGTGGATCCCATAGGATCGCGGCCGAGTACCGGATCGGCATCTCCGACCGCCTCGTCGGGCTCGGCGCAACCTGACCGAGCCTCGGACGCGGGTAATCCGAGTCCAGGTTCGACCACAACTCCCTCGAAGACTTCTCCCGGCGGCACGAGCCGGACCCCTTCGCCAAGTGTCTCCGGTCCGGGTTCGACCCGTCCTCGCCGACCATCTTCACCCGCGACTCCCGCTACGCCGGCTACTCCGGCCAACCCGGGTGGTCCTGGCACTCCGGCAACTCCCGCTACTCCAGCCACTCCGCCGTCGAATCCGGGCAGCGGCCCTGGTGGCGGAGGCGGCCCCGGTGGCGGAGGCCCCGGTGGCGGCGGGCCCGGTGGCGGCGGCCCCGGTCGCGGTGGGCGCTAGGCGCCGCGGGGTCACCTTCCGCCCTCGCCACTAGCCTGGACTTCTCGGAGGCTCGTCTCCAGAACTCAGCTGCGACTCCGTCCGGCACTTGAAAAGGGGAATCCCGTGAAGCGTCCTCGTCTCACCTACGCCAATGATGTCCACGCTTGCCGTTTGTTCCGTTCTCACTGGCGGCACGGCAATCGCCGCGAACACGGTGCGAAGCAGCGACATCGTCAACAACCCGATTCGTTCGGTCGACATTCGGAACAACCAGGTCAACTCGGCCGATCTGAAGAACAACTCCGTCCAGTCGCGGGACATCAGGAACGGCACCGTGGCCTCGGCCGACCTCAAGACCGACATGGTCGGGCTGGCAGACATCAGCGCGGCGGTGAAAGCATCGCTTCGCGGCGCTGGGTCTCAGGGTCCGGCGGGTCCGGCCGGTGCTCCCGGAGCCCAAGGTCCGGCAGGCGCCTCTGGCCTATCGGGCTATGAGGCGGTACCGGAGATGGGCAACGCCGTCCTCATGCCGGGGAGTCCGCTGGGCTCACCGTCAACTGCCCCACAGGCAAGAGCCCTCTTGGAGGAGGAGCAGCCGCCCCAGCCGGTTTCGCGGTCGAGGCAAGCTTTCCCGATGGGAACGGCTGGCGGACCGTCATGGTCAAGAGGACGGCCGGCGCACTCGATGAGTCGTTCAACTGGTACGCGGTGTGCGCCACGGTTGAGTGATGTCGGGGCGCGATGGCGCAGGTTCATAGAGGAATCGCTTGAAGAGCAGTGCCTAGCGATCAAACTGGTGAAGGGGGCCGCCGATGATCATGCATGTCCCTGCCTCCGCATGCGCGCCCCCGTCGTTCGGCAACCGTGCGTTGGGGTCTTGTGGCGCTTACGCCGAAGTGGGCAGGGCGGCAAAAGCCAAGCAGACCTCCGCAGCAGCAGACGCTACAGCCGACGTAGCGCGCGAGTGCGACCACGCATCCGGCTAGGCGTCAGAGTCGCCATATCGCCTCGGCCCAGGCGGCAGGATAGGGTCGTGGCGCCATGGGGCAGGAAGTCGAGCGAAGCCACTTCACCGCAGCGGACTTCGAGGCGTTCGAGACACGCCTTGCGCACAATCTCGCGGCGCTCCGCGAGTTGTTGTCCCGGCCGAGCTTCGGCTCCGGTCCGCTCTCGATTGGCGCCGAGCTCGAGCTCGCGCTCGTCGGTGAGGACGGCTACGCCGCACCTCTGAACGAGCAGCTGATGGGGTCGTTGGATCCTCGGCGTTGGGCGTGCGAGCTCAACCGTTTCTGCATCGAGTACTGCAACGAACCCGTCCCCTTGGCCGGCACGCCGTTCGGCACGCTCCGCCGGGACCTCGAGCGGGCGATGTCGAGTATCGACGCCGCGGCACGGCGCCGCGGGGGACGGGCGGTGGCCATCGGCACGCTGCCGACCCTGCGCGCGGAAGACATCGGCCCGTCGGCCATCACCACGTCGCCGCGCTTTCGCGCCTTGGACGCCGGCTTGGCCGAGGCCAAGCCGAACGATCTCCTGCGTATCGAGGGGGTCGAGCCACTTTCGATCTCCCTGGAGGGCATCAGCGCCGAGGGTGCCAACGCCGCACTTCAAATCCACCTGCGCGTACCCCCGGAGGACTTCGCCCGCACCTTCAACGCCGCGCAGATGGCGACCGCTCCGGCCCTCGCCGCCTCGGCAAACTCGCCGACCTTCCTTGGACATGTTTTGTGGGAGGAGACTCGGGTACCGCTCTTCCATCAGGCCGTCGATGGCCACGACGGAAGCGAAGCCCCATGGCGCTCCTACCGCGTGGCATTCGGTCATGGCTGGGTTCGCGATGGTGCCTACGAGCTGTTCCAGGAATGCGTGGCGCTGCATCCTCCTCTCCTTCCGATCTGCAGCGACGATGACGAAGCGATCCTCGCCGACGGGCAGGCGCCGGAGCTCTCAGAGCTGCGGCTGCACTCCGGTACGACCTGGAGATGGAATCGCCCCGTCTACGACCCGATCGACGGCGGGCATTTGCGCATCGAGTTCCGGGCTCTGCCATCTGGCCCGACAGTGGTCGACATGGTCGCCAACGCGGCCTTCTTGCTCGGCCTCACGCTCGCGTTGCGCGACGAGCCGTGGATGACCGTGGCTTCCGTTCGGCGGTGCGCGACGGAACTTCTTCCAGGCCGCCCTCAAGGGCCTCGACGCAACGCTCGCCTGGCCGGCTGAGCGCCCGCCCTCACCCGAGCACGTCCCGGTGCGAGCTCTGCTCGAGAGACTGCTGCCTGAAGCCGTACGGGGCCTGAGGGAGGCAGGTGTCGACGGGAACGAGGCAGAGACGATTCTCGATCCGCTTCGGCAACGCGTCGCGCGCGGCGTGACCGGTGCGAGCTGGCAACGCGACCACCTGGACGAACTACGCCGGCATATGTCGCGTCGCGAAGCACTCGAGGCGATGCTCGCGCTCTATCAGGAATGTGCCGACTCCGGTCGCCCGCTGCATCTCTGGCCGACGCCGGCGGACTAGCCGGTCGGATCGCGAACCCACCCCCGGCATCGGTCGAGCGTTCCGATAGAGCAAGGAATGATGGGCGCGGCAGGACTCGAACCTGCGACCGTGGGATTATGAGGCCCGTTGCCGCCGCGCCGCCCTGTTGCGTTCATTGCCGAAGAGCCCCTTCCGTTACCGTGGCCTAGGCCTAGGCTTCGAGATTCGTGCGATTCCGTAGCGTCCCGTTCGGCCGCGTTCGTTTGCAGCCTGTTTGCACGGCCGCCTCGCCGCATGAAACAAGGACCCCAACGCCGACGCCCCCAAAGCCGTTGATCGTCTCCCGGACTACCCTTGGGCGGCTAGGCCAAGATCCGCAGGCGCGTACCCACGAAGAGCGCCCAGCGATTCCACTCTCGAATCAGATGTGCTCGAACATCAGATTTACTCGAACAGCTTCTGGACGCAGTCTGAAGTCTGGTGGTTGAAGTGGTCATGTCCTTGGGGCCGTCCATTGGATCAGCTGATCCTGTTTGCCAACGCGGTGTCCAGGTCGCGGCCCAGCCTCTGGCCCTCCTGCCGGCGGTGTCCGGTCGACCGGACGGCGCGACGGAAGGCGTCGCCGAGGTTGTGCGGGTCGAGATCCGTGCCATATCGCACCGCGGGCGCGCGGCGCGGCGGATTCTGAGCGCAATGCGCTGATTAGCAGGTCTTTCCCCGAGTAACTCAAGGCCGGTTCTGGCGCGGTGGCGCAAATTGGCCGCAGATTGGCGCACGGAGCTCCAGCCGAGAGTTCAACGTGGCAGGACTTCGTCCGGACGGCTGCCGGAGCACCCACTCACCCCGGTACTGGCCCGGCGCAATCATCATGCGGTGCGGGAATCCACGGAAAGCGAAACCCGAGCGCCCCGGATACCTGCCCTCGCCCCTCCGCGCCAGGGTCGGCGGCGAGGGGTCCGCATGCGCGGCCCCGACATTGGTAGCGACCCTCGAAGGGAGCACGAGA
>CAMYIK010000040.1 GCA_947258365.1 uncultured Thermoleophilia bacterium
CGCCGAGGAATACGACGGCGTGGCCGACCACTCGATCACCAAGGAGGTGGTCGAGGCGGTCGATGTCCCGGTCATCGCCAGCGGCGACATCAATGATCCGGCCACCGCCCTGGAGGTGATGCGCAGCACCGGATGCGACGCCATCGCGATCGGGCGGGGAGCGCTCGGGAATCCGTGGCTTTTCACGATGCTGGCCACGGGGCAAATGGGAGACCGGCCGAGCTCAGGAGAGGTCATCGAAGAGCTCGAACGCTTCGCCGCCGACGTGTGCGAGGCGCTTGGTGAGACTCGCGCGTGCCCGTACTTACGAAAATTCTACCCGTGGTACCTGGCGCCGCTTCAGCTCAAGAGGGCCCAGCTGCAGGGGATGCTCACGGCACCGACGGTCGATGACGCACTTGGCAGAGTGCGCGATCTCGTCGCCTCAGCGGCTTGAATACGCGCATCCTCTGAACTAGCTTTCGCCGCCGTCTTACGGTAAGAGCCGGCACCCTCCCCTGCGCGGACGTGCGGAACGGAGCACGATGGATCGCGAAGTCATCCTCACTGAAGAGGGCTACGAGAAGCTCCGCGAGGAGATCGAGTACCTCTCAACAACGAAACGCCGCGAAGTCGCGCAGCGCATTAAGGAAGCGCGCGAGTTCGGCGACATCTCCGAAAACTCGGAGTACGACGACGCCAAGAACGAGCAGGCTCAGGTCGAGCATCGGCTCCAGCAACTCGAGCAGAAGCTGCGCAACGCGCGTGTCGTCGACACCGATTCGGTGTCGACGGACGCCGTCTCGATCGGCGCGAAGGTGACCCTCCGCGAGGGCCGCAAGAAGAACACCATTGCCTACACGATCGTTGGTTCCGCCGAAGCAGACCCTCGCCAGGGACGCCTCTCGAACGAGAGCCCCGTCGGCAAGGCACTGCTGGGCATCAAGAAGGGTGAGAAAGTCACCATTCCCGCACCGCGTGGCGCCATCGTCTACACGGTCGTGAGCATCGAGGCGGGTACCGACGCCTGACGCAGTCGACGCGGGGGGCATCGACCGCCTCATCGCCGAGCGCAGAGGCAAGCTCGACCAAATCCGGGGGCGGGGCGTCGACCCCTTCCCAAGCTCCTACGCCAACCGCAGGGAGATCGGCGAGATACGCGAGGCCAACGAGTCGCTCGCGCCCGAGGAATCCTCTGAGGAGTCCATTCGGATAGCCGGGCGGATTGCCGGGCGGCGCGGTCAGGGCAAGGTCATCTTCATGGACCTGGTCGACCGCTCCGGAAAGATCCAGCTCTGGGCCTCAATCGATCAGCTGGGCGAAGAACGCCTCGCGGAACTGGGCGACTTCGATCTCGGCGACATCATCGGCGCCGAGGGTCGTGTCACCCGCACACGTCGGGGTGAGCTCAGCATTGCCGTCGAGGGCTTCACGCTCCTGTCGAAGACCCTCCGCCCGCCGCCGGACAAGCATCACGGGCTGAAGGATCCGGAGCTCCGCTACGCGCAGCGATACCTGGACTTGATGGCCAATGACGAGGCGCGGGAGCTGTTCATCACACGCTCCAAGGCGATCTCCGGAATTCGGCGCTATCTCGACGACCGAGGCTTCGTTGAGGTCGAGACACCCGTGCTGCAGCCGCTCTACGGCGGCGCGGCGGCGCGTCCGTTCGTTACCCATCACAACGCCCTGGACCGCGACTTCTATTTGCGGATCGCCACTGAGCTCTACCTCAAGCGCTGCATCGTCGGCGGGCTCGAGCGCGTCTATGAGCTCGGCAAGGACTTCAGGAACGAGGGGATCAGCTTCAAGCACAACCCCGAGTTCACGATGCTCGAGACCTATGAGGCGTACTCGGACTACCGCGACGTCATGGACATGCTCGAGCAGATGGTGATTGCGGCGGCTCTGCACGCCGCGGGCTCAACCACCCTCCCCTGGGGAGATGACGAGATCGAGCTCGCCGCACCATGGAAGCGCGTGGCCTTCGCCGACGCGATCGCCGAAGCCTCAGGGATCGACATCCGCGAGCGAGCTGAAGCAGATGATCTGCGCGCCGCGATGCGGGCCGCCGGCTACGAGGCGGGAGACGACACCACCTGGCCGAAGCTTGTGGACTCACTGCTGACTCAGGCCTTGGAACCGAATCTGATCCAGCCGACGATTCTCTACGACTACCCCTTGGCGCTCTCCCCGTTCGCGAAGCGTCACAAAGACAACCCGGATCTCGTGGAGCGCTTCGAGGCGTTCGCCGGCGGTATGGAGATCGCCAACGCTTTTACCGAGCTGAACGATCCCGATGATCAGCGCGCGCGATTCGACATGACCGCCGCGGAACTCGCCGCAGGCGACGACGAGGCGCAGCCCCATGACGAGGACTTTCTCACCGCGCTCGAGCACGGTATGCCGCCGACAGGTGGACTCGGCCTTGGAATCGACCGCCTCACAATGCTTTTCACCAACCGGGCGTCCATTCGAGAGGTCGTTCTGTTCCCGGCCCGCCGCGACTGACTCACAGTCGCTATAGTCCCCGACCGCCTAACGCAACGAAGGAACCATGGCGAAGCCACGTAAACGCAACGGCAGGAAAGGCAAGCCGCCCCCAGGGCCGCGCAAGCGCCGGCCGCAGCTCCCGCTCGAAGAGCTGGACTGGAAGAACTATCCGCAACTGCGCCGCTTCATCAGCGAGCGCGGCAAGATTCGCTCGCGGCGGATCACCGGCCTCTCGCGACGTCAGCAGTCGCAGATCGCTCGCGCAGTGAAGCGCGCCCGGCAGATGGGCCTGTTGGCCTACCCGGATCAGGACCGCAAGGTCCGCAACACTTAGAGGCAACTTGGACCGCGCGGCTCAATGAGAGCCGCCGCATGTCCGATGTTCCGGGTAACGGTTGGCCACGGCTCCGCGGTTTCGGTCTCAAGAACTCACCCACGGTCGAGTTCGCAGGAGGCCATTCCAGGGCGGACGACAGAGGGCATCGTGCTACCCTTTCGACCTCTGCTCGGCCAACTGAACACCCACCTCGCCACACTTTCCGGCACCCCACTGGGAATTGAGCGTGGCCGAAGCGAACGACCGCCCCACGCGGCGAGAAGGAGGCAGTAACCCGATGTTTGAGCGCTTTACCGAACGGGCGCGACAGGTCGTGGTCCTCGCACAAGAAGAGGCACGCACTCTCAAGCACAACTACATCGGCACCGAGCACATCCTGCTCGGCCTTCTTCGCGAGGAAGAGGGCCTTGCCGCCCGCGTACTCGAAGGTCTCGAGATCACCGTCGACGATGTGCGCGCCCAGGTGGTGCGAATCGTCGGGTCTGGCGAAGAAGTCACATCCGGGCAAATCCCCTTCACGCCCCGTGCGAAGAAGGTCCTCGAGCTCGCGCTGCGTGAGGCGCTGTCGCTCGGGCACAACTACATCGGCACCGAGCACATCCTGCTCGGCCTCGTGCGTGAGAACGAGGGCGTCGCCGCCAGGATCCTGGCCGACTTCGACGCCGACTCGGAGAAGATCCGCAACGAGATCATCCGCATGCTGTCCGGCCCCGGTGGCCGACAGACCCGCAGCGGCTCCGGTGGTGGGCAGGGCGAGGGCAAGAAGTCGAGCAAGCTGCTCGACCAGTTCGGCCGCAACCTCACCAAGATGGCCACCGAGGGCAAGCTCGACCCGGTCGTCGGTCGCCAGACCGAGATCGAGCGGATGATGCAGATCCTCTCGCGGCGCACCAAGAACAACCCGGTGCTGATCGGCGAGCCCGGCGTCGGCAAGACCGCCGTCGTCGAAGGGCTGGCTTCCCGCATCTCCTCGAACCAGGTCCCGGACCTCCTCCGCGACAAGCAGATCTACACCCTCGACCTCGCGGCGCTCGTCGCGGGCTCGAAGTACCGCGGTGAGTTCGAAGAGCGCCTCAAGAAGGTCATGAAGGAGATCGGCCAGCGCGGCGACATCATCCTGTTCATCGACGAGCTCCACAATCTCGTCGGCGCGGGTGCGGCAGAGGGCGCGATCGACGCGGCCTCGATTCTGAAGCCGGCCCTGGCTCGTGGGGAGCTGCAGACCATCGGCGCCACCACTCTGGATGAGTTCCGCAAGTACCTGGAGCGCGACTCCGCTCTTGAGCGCCGCTTCCAGCAGGTCAAGGTCGACGAGCCCAGCCAGGAGGAGACCACTCAGATCCTCCGCGGCCTTCGCGACCGCTACGAGGCTCACCACCACATCACGATCACTGATGAGGCGCTGGAAGCCGCCGCGTCGTTCGCGGACCGCTACATCAGCGATCGCTTCCTGCCCGACAAGGCCATCGACCTCATGGACGAGGCCGCGTCGCGGATGCGCATCAAGACAATGACCGCTCCGCCCACCTACCGGGAGCTCGAGGACGAGATCGACACCGTCCGGAAGCAGAAGGAAGGTGCGATCGAGGCGCAGGAGTTCGAGAAGGCCGCCAACCTCCGTGACAAGGAGCGGCGCCTCACGAACAAGAAGCGTGAACTCGAAGAGGAGTGGCGCAACAACGACGACGCGCCACGCGCGTCGATCGGCGAGGAAGAGATCGCCGACATCGTTTCGATGTGGACCGGTATCCCGGTGTTCAAGCTCACCGAGGCCGAGAGCCAGAAGCTGCTGCGTATGGAGGACGAGCTGCACAAGCGCGTCATCGGCCAGGAACCGGCCATCAAGGCCGTCTCACGCGCCATCCGTCGCGCCCGTGCCGGCATCAAGGACCCGAAGCGTCCCGCCGGTGGCTTCATTTTCCTCGGCCCGTCGGGTGTCGGTAAGACCGAACTCGCCCGCACGCTCGCCGAGTTCCTGTTCGGCGACGAGAGTGCACTGATCCAGGTCGACATGTCCGAGTACATGGAAAAGCACGCCGTCTCGCGACTGGTCGGCTCGCCTCCGGGCTACGTCGGCTACGACGAGGGCGGCCAGCTCACCGAGCAGATCCGGCGTAAGCCGTACTCGGTGGTGCTCTTGGACGAGGTCGAGAAGGCCCACCCCGAGGTGTTCAACATCCTGCTCCAGATCCTGGAGGAGGGAAAGCTCACCGACGCCCAGGGCCGCCAGGTCGACTTCCGCAACGCCATCCTGATCATGACCTCGAACATCGGCGCCGCGACCATCTCGCGCAACACGCCGCTGGGCTTCTCGGTCACTGACGAGACCGGCATGTCGTACGACGACATGAAGTCTCAGATCATGGGCGAGCTGAAGAAGGTCTTCCGCCCAGAGCTGATCAACCGGATCGACGAGGTCATCGTCTTCCACAAGCTCACCAAGGAGCAGATCACGGAGATCGTGGATCTGTTGCTGGTGCGCCTGAAGGAGCAGATGGCAGAGCACAACCTGTCGCTGCACCTCACCGATGCAGCCAAGGACCTGCTCGTAGAGCAGGGCTACGACCCGACGATGGGCGCCCGCCCGCTGCGTCGCGCGATCCAGCGCCTCATCGAGGACCCGGTCGCCGACAAGGTTCTGGCAGGAGAGCTGCCGGAGGGCACTGTCATCGAGGTCGATCGCGACGGCGACGAGGTCACGCTCACCGAGCGCGAGCCGGAGAAGCGCGAGACCGTCGGCGCAGCCGCGGGCAGTGCGGACGAGCCCAACGACGAACCAACCGACGGCTAGGGCTCTGACGACGAGAAAGGCGGAGGCCAAAAAGGCCTCGCGCAACAAGCCCCGATTCGTTTGCCAGGCGTGTGGCCATGTCGCCGCACGCTGGGCGGGGCGGTGTGCCGAGTGCGGCGAGTGGGACGCATACAAGGAGTCTCAGGCGCGTTCCTCCGCCCTCGTAGACGTCGCGACACCGGTTCGGCTGGCTGACGTCGGTAACCCGGATGCGCAGCGCTTCACGACATCGATCGAGGAGCTCGACCGGGTGCTCGGCGGCGGCCTGGTGATCGGGTCGGTCGTGTTGCTCGGTGGGGAGCCGGGGATCGGCAAGAGCACCCTGGTGCTCCAGGGGCTGGCCGCCACGCGTACCGCTGAGCGGCGGGCGCTCTTGGTTACCGGCGAGGAGTCGGCGGCGCAGGTCCGCACCCGCGCCGAACGACTCGGGCCCGCATGCGGTGAAGTGGAAGTACTCGCCGAGACGCGCCTCGAAGCGGTGGTCGCGACCCTGGAGGCCGACCCGCCTGCCGTCTGCGCCATCGACTCGATCCAGACACTCTGGTCCGAAGAGGTCGACGGAACGCCCGGCAGCGTTACCCAGGTGCGGGCGGCCGCTGCCGAGTTGGTTCGGCTGGCGAAGCGAACAGGCACTGCCTTGATCGTAGTCGGCCAGGTCACCAAAGAAGGCTCTCTAGCCGGCCCTCGGCTCTTGGAGCACCTGGTCGACTGCGTACTGAGCTTCGACGGCGACGCTACGGGCACCTACCGCGTACTGCGCGCCACCAAGAACCGTTTCGGCTCCACGAACGAGACCGGGATCCTCGAGATGACCGGCCAGGGTCTCCTTTCCGTCGACGACCCGAGCGCGCTGTTCCTCAGCGATCTCGCCGGGCGCGTCGGCGCATGCGCCTTTCCAGCGATCGAGGGCTCTCGCGTCCTGGTCGTTGAGATTCAGGCATTGGTGAGCCCGAGTCACGCCGAGTCGCCTCGGCGCCAAGCCGTCGGAGTAGACCGAGCGCGGCTTGCGCAGATCATCGCCGTGCTCGCTCGCCACGGCGGGATTCGCCTGGGCGACCATGACGTCTTCGTGAGCGTCGCCGGCGGAGCCCGCGCGGTAGACCCCGCGGCCGATCTCGCGATCGCATTGGCGATTGCCGGGGCCCACAAACGGGTGGCCGTCGCACCCCCGGCGGCGGTATTCGGTGAGCTCGATCTGACGGGCGCTGTGCGCGCCGTAGGTCACCTCGAGCGAAGGGTCCACGCCGTCAAAGACGTCGGGATCGAGGCGGTCATCGGACCAGAATCCAACGGGGCGCCGAGCGTCCCGGCACAATGGGGAGCAGTCGTGAATATCGCGGGTGCTTTGGAAACGGCGTTTCCACGCTGATGCGCCACGCGATATCACTCCGGAAAAGGGGAGAGTTGAGTGTTTGAGGTTGATGACAAGGTCGTCTATCCGCACCATGGCGCGGGCGTCGTGGTGACAAAAGAGACGCGCGAGGTGCTCGGCCAAAGCCGCGAGTACCTCACCATCGAAATCCTCTACAACGAGATGACCGTCCAGGTTCCGACGGAGAACGCTGAGGCCGCCGGCCTGCGCCGTGTCATCAGCGCCAAAGAGGTGAAGAAGGTTCTCGACGTCCTCAAGGACGCCGGCACACAGATGCCGAAGAACTGGAACCGGCGTTTCAAGCACAACCGCGACAAGATCAAGACGGGCGATATTTTCGAGCTCGCCGAGGTGGTGCGGAACCTCTCGATTCGTGACCACGAGAAGGGGCTTTCCACCGGCGAGAAGCAGATGTTCGGCCGGGCGAAGAAGATCCTGGCGAGCGAGTTGATGTACGCCCAGGACAAAGGAGAGGAGGAGGCGACGGAGTTCCTCGATAACCTGCTCGAAGAGGTCGCCAACAAGAGGCTTGAAGAGGAGGCCGAGGAATCAGCGAAGGACGATTCCGCCACCTGACCGCTCGCGGTCGTTGGGGTCCTTGGCGTAGCCGAGGGACCGGCTGATGCTCGTCCTCGTCTCCCGTCTCGTCGTTGCCCTCCTCGGAGGCATTGGGGCTTTCCAGGCCGCGGGCAGCTTCGATCTCGAAGGTCAGTTCGGCTCGCCGTGGCACCTCGTCGCGACCGCGGGCGTCGTGGTCGTCGGCGCGCTCGTCGGCTTCGTTGTCGGCGGCCTCTTCGGACGTTGGCTTGGCTCGCGCCTGTCGGTGATCGATCGCGCGGCCGACCGCCGGCCGGCCGGCGAGCTGATCGTCGGGGCGTTCGGCCTCGTCGTGGGGCTCCTAGTCGCGGTACTGGCCGGCTTCGCCGTCCTGCAGCTTCCCACCTTCGGACCGTACCTCCTGCTGCCGGTCGTGCTGCTGGTGGCCTACATCTTCAGCCGGATCGCCGCACGCAAGCACGTCGACATTCTGCGGCTGGTCGGTATTCGCTCGCGAGGTTCCACCCCCCGAGGCGGGCCCGCTCGCGTCATCGACACCAGCGCGATCATCGACGGGCGCATCGTCGACGTCGTGCGGTCCAAGTTCTTGTCCGGGCAGATCGTGGTGCCGAACATCGTGCTGGAGGAACTCCAGCACGTCGCCGACTCATCCGACCATCTGAAGCGCGCACGCGGTCGGCGCGGGCTGGAGCTCGTCGACGAACTGAAGGCAAGCGCCAACGGCGGCTTTCAGGTGCGAGACGTCGAGTATCCGGACATCGATGAGGTCGACGCGAAGCTCGTTCGCTTGGCTCAGGACCTCGAAGCGTCCCTGGTGACGACCGACTTCAACCTCAACAAGGTCGCCCAGATCCAGGGGGTCGAGGTATTGAACGTCAACGAGCTCGCCAACGCGCTAAGACCCGCTGTGCTGCCGGGCGAGCCTTTGTCGGTGAAGGTCATTCGCGAGGGCAAGGAATACGACCAGGGCGTCGGCTATCTGGATGACGGCACCATGGTCGTCATCGACGGAGGACGCTCGCTCGTGGGCAAGGAGACCGAGGTTGAGGTGACCTCGGTGCTCCAGAACCCCTCGGGCAAGATGATCTTCGCCAAGCCCACCTAGCTGATGGCGACACGGGCTCTGGGGGGCGCCCTTCGATTGAGTTCGGCGCCGATCGCTGCCGCCGAGCGAGGTTGGGTGCCGGATCGCCTGATTCGCGCGGGCATTCGGGCGCGAGTCGCCCGAAAGGCACGCCTGGAGGATCGCCGCACCGATGCCCAGATCGCCGCCGTTCGCGCGGCGCTGGCCGCAGGGCCCGTGACGATCGCGGCTGATGACGCCAACACACAGCACTACGAAGTTCCGCCGGACTTCTTTCGGGCCACCCTCGGGCCGCATCTGAAATACAGCTGCTGCCAGTGGGATGAGGACACGAACACCCTCGGCCAAGCCGAGGCGCGGTCGTTGGAGCTGACAGTGGAGCGCGCGGGGATCGAGGACGGCATGCGCGTTCTGGATCTGGGCTCCGGCTGGGGATCCCTCGCATTGTGGATCGCCGAGCGCTACCCCGCCTGCCAGGTGACCACCGTGAGCAACTCGCAGCCTCAAGGTGACTGGATTCGTCGGCGTTGCGCCGAGCGTGGACTCACGAATCTCATTCATCAGGTCGCCGAGATCGGAGCTTTTACAACCGTAGAGCGCTTTGATCGCGTAACGAGCGTGGAGATGCTCGAACACGTCCGCAACTGGCCCACGTTGCTCGCCAGGATCGGCGGCTGGCTCTCCCCCGACGGTCGCGCGTTCATTCACGTCTTTTGCCACCGCCGCTCGACCTACGTGTTCGACTCTGAAAAGGCCGGCGACTGGATGGCGCAGCGCTTTTTCACGGGTGGGCTCATGCCGAGCCTCGATCACCTGGAGCGGTCTCTCTCCAACCTGGTCCTCGAGCGCCGCTGGCGCGTCTCGGGAACTCACTACCAGCGCACGGCCGACGCCTGGCTGGACGAACTCGACGCGAACCGCGACGCCGCGCTCGCCGCGCTCGCCGGCGACCCGACACGAAACGCAACGAACTGGCTCAACAGCTGGCGCATCTTTCACATGGCCGTCGCCGAGCTCTTTGGATACTCCGATGGTCGAGAGTGGTTCGTCGGCCACTACCGGCTCGCGCCCGCTGGATCAGCGACATGATCACGCTGCTGCTCGTCGGACTGCTCGTCGCGTTTGCGCTGATGGGTTTGGTGTGGCTGTTCAGTCTGATCGTCTCGGACGTCAGCATCGTCGATCCCGCGTGGGGTTTCGGCTTCGTGGTCGTGGCCGTGGCCTACGCCGTCTCGGAAGGCGACCTCACGGCGCGCGATTGGCTTCTCCTCGCGATCGTCGGCGTTTGGGGCCTTCGCCTGGGCGGCTACCTTCTGTGGCGCAAGTGGGGAGAGTCCGAGGACTATCGCTACGCAGCAATGCGCGAGAAACGCCCGGCGAGCTTCCCCTATCGCAGCCTCGTGACGGTCTTTTGGTTGCAGGCCGTCCTGCTCTGGATCGTGGCGTGGCCGATCGCCGCGGCGATCGGTACCGAGGACCCCGGCGGGATTGGGCCGATCGAGATCATCGCCGCGATCATCTCGGTGACGGGCCTGCTGTTCGAGTCGATCGGTGACTTCCAGCTCGCCAGGTTCAAGGCCAACCCCGCAAACCAGGGGAAGGTCCTCGACTCCGGCCTTTGGCGCTTCACCCGCCACCCGAACTACTTCGGCGACGCCATGGTGTGGTGGGGGATCGGCTTGATCGGTGTGAGCACACCAGGTGGCTGGTGGTCACTCGTCGGCCCGATCGTGATCACGATCCTGCTGGCCCGGGTGTCCGGCGTGACGCTGCTCGAGAAGCGACTTGCGAGCACGAAGCCTGGTTACGCGGGCTACGCCGCGCGTACCAACGCGTTCTTTCCCTGGGTTCCTCGAAACCCGGCGTGAGGGCCAACGACGCCGACTTGCCAGGAGGGGGAGCCCTCCGGCTTTACGACGGCTCAGGCCCGTTGGTGCTGTTGCTTGGCGGCAGCGCGTATCAGCCCGGTACTGGGCGCTGGAGCGCGGCGATGGAGTGGCTTGCGCCGCGTCTGGAGGCCCATGGGTACCGGGCAGCCCAAGTCAGGTACCCGAGCCGCTCCTGGCGCGACCTGCCATCGGCCGTCGACGCCACTCACGAGGCGCTCCAGCTGCTGCCCCCGGTTCATGCCATCGCCGGCTTCTCCATGGGTGGCGCGGTGGCTGTCGCCGCAAGCGCCTCATCGTCGGCGAGCCTTGTCGTCGGACTCGCGCCCTGGGTCCCTGAGCCCATCGAGCTGGAGAATCTCCAAGGACGCCGCCTACGAGTACTGCACGGTTCGTTCGACCGCCCTCTTCCCGGAGTGCCCGGGGTGAGCCCTGATCACTCGCGCGCGGTCGTGGAGCGTGCGCGGGAGCTTGGCATCGACGCCACCCATCAGCTCGTTGGAGGCGGCGTCCACCTCATCGCGTTCCGCCTCTTCCGTCAGCTCTTTCCCGCGCCGGGCGCGAAGCGTTGGCTACGGATGACCCTCGATGTCCTCGAGGAGAGTCAGTCGAGGTGAGAAATGGCGCGCCGCTCCATGCGCTCCCCGGTGGGGCGTTTGACGTCCCACGCCAGGCGGAGCCGTTCGAGCCCGGTGATGAGTGCTCCGCTGACGTCGATTTGACGACGACCAAGTCCGTGGATCGCCGAGCCCGGGAAGGCGTGGTGGTTGTTGTGCCAGGCCTCGCCCAAGGTCGGAATGGCAAGCAGCGCGACGTTGCGGCTGTGGTCGTCAGAGGCATAGTCACGCCGGCCGAAGGTGTGACAGATCGAGTTCACGCTGAACGTGGCGTGCTGGAAGAGGAATACCCGTACCAGGCCTCCCCAAACGAACACCTCGATACCCAGCGGCACCCCGCCTACGAGCCAGCCGATGACGAAGGGAATTCCCAGGCTCAGGGCGACCCATACGAAGTAGAGGCGATCGACCAGCCGCACGACCGGGTCCTCGTAGAGATCACGCCCCTGACCCGCGTCGCGCGAAATGCCCTTTGTAACGAAGAGCCATCCCATGTGCGCGTGCACCAGGCCGCGCAGCGGCGCCAACGATCCGGTAGCCAGATGCGGCGAGTGCGGATCGCCTTCCCGATCCGAGAGTGCGTGATGGCGTCGATGGTCGGTGACCCATTGAGTGACCGGCCCTTGCAACGTCATCGAACCGAGAACGGCGAAGATGCCCTTCAGGGTCGGGCCGGTCTTGAAGCTGCGATGGCTGAAGAGCCGGTGATATCCGACCGTGATGCCGACGCCACACACCAGGTACATGCCTGCCAGGACGATCGCGTCGATCGGGCGAAACGCGACACCCCACAGCAGGTTCATGGCCGACGCGACCCCGACAAGAGGAGCGATCACCGCGGCGAGGGTGATGACACGACTCACAGTGGTCGTGCGGTCGCGAACGCCTGGAGGCAAGGTCGGGGTCGTCGTATCTGGTGCGGTGCGGGTCACGGCTCCCAGCAGGTATACGCGCAACCGTCAGCCTCGGTTGGGGAATCGGCTAGGTGCCGATCGTGACGATCGCGGTCATCGGATCGGGCGTGAGCGGCCTCGTTGCCGCCTATCTGCTGTCGCGGCGCTACCCGGTGGAGCTGTTCGAAGCGCAGACCAAACTCGGCGGACACGTGAACACCGTCGACGTGGACGATCCATCCGCGGGCCCGCTTGCGATCGATACCGGCTTCATCGTTCACAACCGCCCGAACTATCCGAATCTCGTCCGGCTCTTCGACGAACTCGGCGTGGCGACCCAGCCGTCGGACATGTCCTTCTCGGTGGAGTCATCCACCGAGAACTTCGCCTATCGCGCCGGGCACATCCGGAAACAACGGCAGCTGGTCGGCACCCGGTCGGGAAGACGGCTCTTGACCGAGATCCTCCGCTTCCTCGTCGTGGCGCGGCGCGATCTGGCCGAAGGCGTGAACGGCCTCACCCTTGCCGCGTATGCCCGCAAACGAGGCTTCTCAGACCGGTTTCTCCGGCTCTACGCCGTCCCGATGGCGGCGGCGATCTGGAGCATGCCGCCAGCGGGGGCCGCCGAGATGCCGGCGAGTTTCGTGCTGCGCTTCTTCGACAACCACGCCCTGCTTGGCCTCCGACGGCATCGCTGGCGCACCGTGGTCGGTGGTGCACGACGATACGTGACCGAGCTGCAAAGACGTCTCCCTGGCCCGGTCCATTTGGGACGCCCGGTCGAATCGATCCGTCGAGACGCCACCGGGGTGACGCTGACCACAGCGAGTCGAGAGGCCCGATTCGACGCGGTGGTCGTCGCCACCCATGGCGACCAGGCGTTGCGGCTCCTGGCTGACGCGGATGACCTGGAGAAGGCCGTTCTCGGCGCGTTTCGCACCACGGAGAACCGCGCCACCCTGCACTTCGACGAGAGGCTTTTGCCCGCATCTCGAAGCGCCTGGGCGTCATGGAATGTGCGTGCCGGGAACGAAGCGGCACCCGTGCTCACCTACCACGCGAACTCGCTTCAGAAGCTCACCGCGGCGCGGCAGTACTGCATCACGCTCAACGCCGACGAGTTGATCGACCCCGCGAAAGTGCTGGAGCGGATCGACTATCGCCACCCGGTCTACGACGCCGCCGCGATCGACGCTCAGCGCGATCTGCCGCGATTGGACGGGCGCCGGCGTACCTACTTCTGCGGGGCCTACCAAGGGTGGGGATTCCACGAGGACGGCGCCGTGGCAGCCGTGCGCGCGGCATCAGGGCTCGGTGTGCGGTGGTGAGCAGCGGCCTCTATCAGGGCTACGTGACGCACGAGCGCACGACGCCGCACCGGCACCGCTTCCGGTATCGAACCCCGTTCGTCGCGCTCGACCTCACCGAAGCGACGGAGCTCGACCGACGGCTGCGCTTGTTCTCCTACAACGGACGCGCCCTCTTCAGTCTTCGCGACAGCGACCACCTCGGCGACGACCGGCTGCCTCTCGAGCTAAACATCGCGAGGCGCATGGCCGCGGTGGGCGTCGAGGCGATCGACCGCGTGGTGATGGTCGGAAGCCTCCGCACCACCGGATACGTCTTCAATCCACTGACGCTCTTCTACTGCTACGACACCTCAGACACGTTGCTCGGAGTATTGGCCGAGGTCAGCAACACCTTTGGCGAGCGCCATGCCTATTGCCTGCCGACGACCGACGGCCATCCGCGTGGAGGCGCGCTCGAGTGGAACCGGCGCAAGAGCCTCCACGTCTCGCCGTTCTTCGGGATGGAGCAGCGCTACCTCTTTCGTCTCACCGAGCCCGAGGACACGTTTGGCGCGGTGATCGACCTCTTCGAAGGCGATCAGCGCGTCTTCAGAGGCGCCTGGAACGGCATCCGCCGGCCCTTCTCGGATCGCAGCCTCCTCAGTCAGGCGGTTCGCCGCCCGTTCTCGACCCACATGATCAGCGCCCGCATTCATCTGCAAGCCGCGAAGCTGTTCGTAAAAGGAGTGCCCGTGCAGCACAAGCCCGCCTTCGACGTCGACGCCGGGACGGCGACCATCGAGAAACCACCCCCGCCGGAGCCACTCACCGGATCTCTTCCGCCAGCCCCCCGAACTCCCTTGGCGCGTGTCGCGAAGGGGATGTTTCTCGGCCTACTGCGACGCCCCGTTCACGGGGCGGTCGAGCTACGGCTGCCGAACGGCCGGGTCACCCATCACGGAGATCCTGAACGGGGGCCCTCCGCCACCGTCACGATCCACTCGACGGACTTGTACCGGCGGCTCGCCGGGCGCGGGCGGGTCGGGCTCGGTGAGGCGTACATGGCCGGCGATTGGGACACCGACGATCTGCCCGCGGCGCTGGAAATCATGGCCCGCTCCGCCCACGCTCGCGGAGGACCGGGTCGAGCGCTGAACCGCGTGAAAGCGCTCCGGCCTGGCTCCGGACGCACGACGACCCGCGAGAGCGCCCGGCGCGACATCTCGTACCACTACGACCTTGGCAACAGCCTTTACGACCTTTTCCTGGACGAGACCCTCACCTACTCCTGCGCCTATTTCGAGGACCCGCTCCAGAGCCTCGCCGACGCCCAGCGGGCCAAGAACCGGCGTCTGCTGGACGCGCTCGAAATCGGCCCTGGCGACCACGTCCTGGAGATCGGCTGCGGCTGGGGTGGTTTCGCCCTGCAGGCAGCGACCGAGCGCGGAGCCCGCGTAACCGGAATCACCCTCTCGGTCCAACAGAAGGAACGCGCGGAGCAGCGCATCGCCGAGGCCGGCCTGCAAGACCGCATCGACATCCAGCTTGTCGACTTTCGCGACGTCTCCGGGACCTACTCGGCCATCGTCAGCATCGAGATGCTCGAGGCCGTCGGTCACAAACTCCTCGCGCCATTCTTCAGCACCTGCGACCGGCTCCTCGCCCCTGGAGGGCGAGCCGGAGTGCAGGTCATCTGCATCCCCGACCAGCGCTACGACGCCTACAGAAAGGGCAACGACTGGATTCGGGAGTACATCTTCCCTGGAGCCCTCTTGCCGTCATTGGGAGCCCTCACGGCGGCCATGCGCCGGGGCAGCGACCTGACGGTGCGCCAGGCCGAAGACATCGGCCCGCACTACGCGACGACCCTCAAACTCTGGCGAGAGCGCTTCATGGCGAACCTCGACGAAGCGGCGGCGCTCGGCTACGGGCCCCGCTTCGCCCGCACCTGGGAGTACTACCTCGCGTTCTGCGAGGCCGGCTTCCGGATTCGCGCCCTCCAGGACTACCAAGTGATCCTGGGTAGACCGCTAGAGCCGTAGTCCCAACGATCGGTTAGGCCCGAACGCCCCTACGATGTGGGCATGCCGGCCCTAACGATCGACGCCGTCGCGTCGACAGATTCTCTGCGCTCCGAATGGGACGCGCTCGCAGACCAGACCACCGCACCGCCTTTCCTCTACGGCGGCTTCATCGAGGCCTGGTCCTCCGCGTTCCAAGAACCCGACGCGCTGCGTGTCATCACCGCCCGAGATGGCTCCGACCTGGTGGGGGTCTTGCCGCTCGTCGTCGACGGCGAGTCGGCTCAGACGCCTCCGCGGTTCGGCCAGGCGGGCCCCGTCGCCCGAAATGAGCAGATCGCAGACGCCCTGATGGCCTACGCTCTGCAGGCCGCAGGTTTCCGCAGCATCGAGATGGGGCCCCTTCCCGCAGACGGCGCCGATCTCATCAGAGCTCAGCGTGGCGCGGAATCCGCGGGCTTTGCCTACAGCGACTGGGTGAACCAGGAACAGCCCATCGTCGATTGCGACACTGATTGGGAGACCTACTTCGGTGGCCTGAGTCGCAACCTCCGCAAGGACGTCCGCCGGCGCCGGCGCCGCCTCGAGGAGCGCGGCGATCTCACGATCCAGGTGCACCGCGGCGCGGAGGCCCTAGGCGAGCCACTCGCCGAAGGCGTCGCAATCGAGAGTTCGGGGTGGAAGGGCCAGGAGGGCACGGCCATCTTGGAGGCCAAGGGCCAGCTGGCGTTCTTCCAGGCGCTGGCCGATTGGGCCGCGGCTCGCGACGCGCTGGAGATCACATTCCTGCGCCTCGACGGAACGGCCATCGCCTTCCACTACAACATCGTCTTTCACGGGATCCTCTACGCCCTGAAGATCGGCTTCGACGAATCCTATGCGGATCTCTCGCCCGGAAAGGTGCTGTTGGGCGCCGAGATCGAGCGGACGTTCACCGAGGGCCACCGTCGATTCGATTTCGGCGGCGACCCAGAGGACTACAAACTGAAGTGGGCCACCGGCACCGTCGAGTTCCGCGATTGCCGCCTGGAGGCCCAGAGCGTTACGAAGACGCTCTCTCGCGCAGCGCGCGGAGCGGCGAAGTTGGCGCGCAAACTCGGCAACGAATCGGAACCCGCCGCCCCAACCGACGGCATGGCCGGGAGAAAGCACCGAAACCAATAGACGCATTCCCGCTCGTAGACCGGGAATGCAGAAGCTTGCTCGACCCTCGTTCGTATAGGGCCAGGTCCCCCCTTTGTGGGGAGCGCTTCTCGCCGAGGCCCGTCGTAGGGTCCTCTCAATGAACTCGCGTACTCGTACCGCTGGGCCTGCACTGGCGCCGTTTTCCGTCGATCTCATGGCGAGCGCTTCCAGCGCCGTCGGGGTTGCGCGTGACAACGCTGAGCGGTTCTCGCGATTCCTGGCCGTCGGCGCCGCGGCGTCGACCGTCTATCTCGGTGGCTTCGCGTTGCTGCTCATGGGGGGGGTTCACTACCTGCCCGCCGGAGCTGTGGCCCTGCTTTTCGCCATTGCGCTGAACTTCGCGATCAACGGAGCGTGGACGTTTGGCTTCCGTCGCGGATCGGTCGCGACGCAGGCCATCGCCTTCCTCGCGGTGCAGCTCGCGATCGGCGCCTTGACGCTGGCGCTGCTCCACCTGCTGGTGACCTCGGGTGTCGACCAGGTGCTGTTTGCTCAGCTCGTGGCCGCGGGCACTATGGCGCCCGCCAATTACTTCGCAAGTCAGCGCTGGGGATTTCGCTGACCCGCTCGCGCAGCTCGCGCGAACTACATCGGTAGGATCGTCGTAGCCCTCGGCTTCTCCCGAGGGCTTACGTTTGGATACGGCAGGGGGCAGCGTTGGATCTCTACGAGTACCAGGGGAAACAACTGTTCGCGCAACATGGCATACCCGTCCCCAGCGGGGAGGTAGCCAACACGCCTGAGGAGGCGCGCGCGGCAGCACAAGCGATCGGCGGCAAGGTCGTCGTGAAAGCGCAAGTTCAGATCGGCGGTCGTGGCAAGGCCGGAGGCATCAAGCTGGCCGAGACGCCGAACGAGGCCGAAGAGCGGGCAGCCGAGATTCTCGGCATGGACATCAAGGGCCATACCGTTCACAAGGTCTGGGTCGAGGCGGCATCGAACATCGCGAAGGAGTACTACGCGTCGATCACATTCGATCGCAGCGAGAAGAAGCCGCTCGTGATGCTCTCCGCCATGGGTGGGGTCGACATCGAGGCCGTCGCGGAGGAGCACCCCGACAAACTCGCCCGGCTGCACATCGACCCGCTGGTCGGCCTGCAGGGGCATGACGCTCGGTGGCTCGCGTACGCCGCCGGCATCGACCCCGAGG
>CAMYIK010000041.1 GCA_947258365.1 uncultured Thermoleophilia bacterium
TCGGCGTCATGAGCAATCGAGTGAGCCTTCCGTCGTATCGATCGAGCATCACGAAGTAGAGCAACCCCAAGTCCCCTCGAAACGCCTCGTATCCACTGATGCCCTCGTAGTCGTTGAGGAAGTCACCACAGCCATAGAGAATTGGTCGACCTCCGTAGACCTCGATTCCCTTCACATGATGAGATGAATGGCCATGGACGACGTCGACGCCGGCCGTCTCGATAAGCCTGCGCGCAAAGGCTCGCTGCCGATCGGGCACCTCGAAACCCCAGTTGCCGCCCCAATGAATCGAAACGATGGCGACGTCACCATCCCGTTTGTGAGACTGCATCTGCTCCGCGATGCGGGAGCTCGTCCGTTCGGACAAGTCCTCAAGGAGTGCGACACCGGCCCGCTCCCCGGTCGCCGCCCAGCTCTCCCGAACGCCACTCGAGGCTGTCGCGAATGAGAAGACCAGGGCCTTGGCACCGCCATCGAGATCAATCACTGCCGGTGCCTCAGCGACGTGGAGGTCGGAGCCTGCGCCCGAATGCCGCACGCCGAGACCATCGAGAGTGGTTACGGTCTCCTTCAGTCCGGCGCGACCCCAGTCCAGGACGTGGTTGTTCGCAAGCGTGCAGCAATCGACGGCGGCGGCGGTGAGCATCCGCGCGTTCTCAGGACTCGATCGGTAGTGAACGGCCTTCCCTGGCCACGGATCGTCGCTACGTGTGAGCGCCGTCTCGAGGTTCACGATTCGCGCGTCGGCCCCGACGGCATCGAGCTCTTCGCGCATCTCTCCCCACGGGTACCCGAGGCTCGCGGGTCTGAGGATCTGACCGGACGCCCGCATCGCGAAATCCACGTAGTCGTTCGCGTTCTTGACGTACGACTCGTGCAAGGTGGGCGCGCACGGATCGGGGAGCAGCTGATCGACGCCCCTGCCGATCATGAGATCACCGGCGAGAGCGAGAGTGACGCTACGCTCACCCTGAGCAGCCGCAGACGCAACCTCCTCAAGGTCGGGGCCAGGCGTCCTTCTCGGTATGGGTCCCAAAGATGCGAGTCTGGCGGGGTACTGGGTCCATGTCGAGGTTTGGAGCTCAATCGTGGGCGATCGAAGGCTCGCGTTGTTCACGCTGAACTCCGGGCGGGCTTTTGGCGAGCGCGTCGCCAACCGGCTCGGGGTGTCGCTAGCCGAGCACGAGGAGCGCGAGTTCGAGTGGGGACAGCACAAGGCCAGAAGCTTGGAGAGCGTCCGCGGACGGGATGTCTACGTCGTTCAGTCCCTTCATGGGGACGCTCATCAGAGCGTGAACGACAAGCTCTGCCGGCTACTGTTCTTCGTCGGCTCGCTGAAGGACGCCGCCGCGGGTCGTGTGACCGTGCTCGCTCCTTTCCTGTGCTACTCGCGAAAGGAACGGAAGACGAAGCCTCGGGACCCCGTCACGACGCGTTACGTCGCGCGGCTCTTCGAGGCCGTCGACGTCGACCGTTTCGTAACGCTCGATGTACACAACGTCGCGGCACTCCAAAATGCCTTCCGCTGCCACACCGAGCACCTCGAGTCGCACACGCTCTTCGCTGAGCACTTCGCGGAGCGCCTCGGCGACCGGGACATCGCGGTCGTCTCGCCTGACGTCGGAGGCGTCAAGCGCGCCGCACGCTTTCGCGATGCGCTGGAGCGTCACCTCAAGCAACCGCCCGCGAGTGCGTTCCTCCACAAGCGCCGCAGCGATGACGTGGTGACAATGGACGCGCTTGTGGGCGACGTCCACGATCGAACGGTGATTCTCGTTGACGACATGATCAGCGGAGGGACGACCCTTGCACGGGCTGCTCGGTCGTGCGCTGACGCCGGCGCGAGAGAGATCTACGCGGCGGCCGCTCACGGTGCGTTCACACCGGAGGCATCAGCCACACTCGCGGCGGCGCCAATCGAACGGATCGTCATCCTCGATCACATTCCGCCTTCGGCGCTCGATCGCACACTGTTCGAGACCAAGCTCGAGATTCTCGACGGGGCGAGGCTCATGGCCGAGTGCATTCGCCGCATGCATGCCGATGAATCGCTGGTGGAGTTGATGGCGAGCGAGGATGAACCAAGCTCGTAACTCGGCTGTAGCCCGCAAGGGGTCTACTTGCAGGTACCGCCTCGACGAAGCCGGCGCACGCTGGCTCGAGCGACGTCCGCGATGAACCGGTTGCCGCGAGCATCGGAGACGCCGCTCCGGCTCCAGGTCATCGCGGTGATCACGATCGGACCGTTCTGGAGATAGACCACCCCGGAATCATGCTTCACCTGCTCGGTGTAGCCGGTCTTGTTCGCGATCAACGTGCTCGGCGGAAGCGCCGCCTCGAGCTTCGTTCGATCATTGGTCCGCAAGAGTCGGTCCAAGATCTCGCGCCGTACCACGGTTGGCTTGAGCCGCAGCTTGGTTCGCACGCCACCCTTGCCGTGCGCTCCGCGATGGAGCGCAACCATCAGCGACGAGAGCTCGAACGGCGTGATGATGAAGTTGGTGTACAGCGCCGGCTGATTCGTTCTGCTCACACTGATCTTTCGCCGCGCATCAAGCAGATAGCCGCGTCGCACCAGCGAGTTGCGCAACCCGAGCCGATGAAGGGTCTCTGTGACCCGTGCGCCACCCAGGCTCGGCGAACCACCGCCAAGCTCGGCGAGCACCGAGTTCCCCGCCTCATCGTCGGAGACGATCACCATGTCATCGAGACGACTCGCGAGGCCGCTTGATGGGCGTCCGCCACCGCGCCGGATCGCCTCCAACAAGATCGCCGCCTTGAGCGTGCTGGCACCCGGGAACTGCGCGCCGGCGTTGACCGCGGCGCCGCAGTTGGTGCGCAGATGCTGCACGTAGACCCCGCTGACCACAGGCGTGACGCGAACGAGGCGCTCGAGGTCCGACTGCAGGTCGCGCTCGATGAATCCCGGAAGGCGTCCAAGCCGCTTGCTCCCGATCGGCAGCACCGTGAGCGTCCGCTTCCGTGACCACTTCGCTCCCCCTGGCCCTCGGGCGCGAATCCGCACCGTCACGCGGCCTGCCGGCACGCGGATCCCGATTCGACGAGGCCCCGGAAGAACCGTGCGCCGAGAGCGAATCTTTCCATTCACCTGAAGGTCGATACCCGTCGTGCGCGGACCAACTCGTACCGCGAGCGATCCGAAACTCACGGGCGCGGCGATGATCGCCGGCGGAGGAGGCGGCAGCTCCACCTAGGCCGAGGTGCGCTCGACTATCATCGTGATCCCCTGGCCGCCACCGATACACAACGCGGCAAGACCAAGCCGCCCATCGTGCTTGGTTATGCCGTAGAGCAGTGTCGTCAGAACGCGCGCTCCCGAGGCGCCAATGGGATGGCCGAGCGCAATCGCACCACCGTGCACATTCGTGATCTCGAGCGGTAGGCCAAGCTCGCGACAAACGGCAAGTGACTGGGGCGCGAAGGCTTCGTTGAGCTCGATCAGCTCCAGGTCGGCGATCCCGATACCCGCCTTCTCCAGCGCGGAGTTGACCGCCCCCACCGGGCCCATTCCCATGATGCGTGGATCGACGCCCGAGGTCGCGTAGGAACGAATCGCCGCGAGCGGACTCACTCCAAGAGCCTCGGCGCGATCAACACTCAGCACGACGGTCGCGGCGGCGCCGTCATTGATTCCCGAGGAGTTCCCCGCGGTCACGCTTCCCTCGGGGCGAAACGCAGGGCGAAGCTTCGACAACTGTTCGGAGTCGATCTCACGGGGGTGCTCGTCGCGCTCGACGGTGATGAGGTCGCCTCGCCGCTGGGGCACGTCGACGGGAACCACCTCGTTGTCGAAGGCGCCATCGGCGATTGCTTGAGCAGCCCGGGTCTGGCTCTGCGCCGCGAACGCGTCCTGGTCCTCGCAATCGATCTCGAACTCACCAACGATGTTCTCGGCGGTCTCGCCCGTGGACGGCTCGCAGATCGCGCACTCCAGGCCGTCGCGATGCAGGGAGTCGACCAGCGCCCCGTCTCCGAGGCGGTACCCCTCGCGTGCGCGCTCGAGCAGATACGGAGCGGCGCTCTTGTTCTCGGTGCCGCCGGCGACCACAACCTCGGCGTCGCCGGCTCGGATGGCCTGCGCCGCCAGGGCGACCGTCTTTAAGCCACTGCCGCAAAGCTTGTTGATGGTCGTCGCCGGAACTGAAGTTGGGAGGCTTGCAGCGGACCGACGCCTGCCGGTCCACGTTCTGACCGAGGCCCGCCGAGAGCACGTTGCCCATCAGCAGCTCATCGACATCATCCGCGTTGATACCGGCCCGCTCAATCGCCGCACCGACTGCTCCGGCGCCCAGTTCAGGCGCCGGGATCGACCCAAGCACAGCCAGGAGACGTCCCACCGGCGTGCGGGCCGCGCTGACGATGACCGCTTCGCTCATCTCACACCTGGTCGTTCACCCAGCCTGGACAAGTCTCTATGGATTGGCCCCGGTTCGGGAAGCTTGGTCGATAGTAGGGCTAAACCCGGAACTCGCGCCAAGGACGGCCCGTGGGAAGATCTCACGCTAAAACCCTCATCTGCACATTCACCGCGGCATTGGCCGCAGGCGTGCTTGCCAGCGACGGCGCTGCCGCGGCCAAGAAGCACTCCACCCCCGTGGTACCCAACACGGGGGTGGCCCCGCAGGTCCTCTTCGAGCGTCAGGTCTTCAAAGAGATCAATCGCATACGCCGCACCAAAGGGCTGAAGAAGCTGCGGCAGGCGAAAGCGTTGCGCCGCGCAGCACGCTGGCATTCGACTTACCAGGCTCGCATCAAGCGTCTTACTCACGAAGGCAAGGGGAACATGAAGTTCTCCACTCGCCTCGTGCGTTTCGGCTACAAAAAATCAGCCCGCATGTCCGAGGTCGTCGGGACACGCAACACCTGCGAGCGCAAAGATCCCAAGGTTCTCGTGAAGGCGTGGATGAACAGCCCGGCCCACAGGGTGCTCGTCTTGGACCGAAAGGTCCGATACATGGGCGTAGGGGTCGTCAGCACAAAGAAGTGCCGGCAGACGTTCTACACGGTCGACTTCGGGAGCTGAGCCGAGCCGAGAGCGGGCTGCTAAGCCTGAAAGCTCTTGCCGCAACCGCATGAGGCGGTCGCGTTGGGGTTGTTGATCACGAACCCCGCACCCTGGAAGCGGTCCTCGTAGTCGAACTCCGCGCCGAGCAGGTACGGCAGACTCACGCGATCCACGTAAATGCGCGCGCCGCCCTCGACGATCGCCTGATCGCCGTCTTCAGCCGCCCCCAGCGCGAGCGAATACTCGAAGCCTGAGCAGCCGCCAGGTATAACGCTCACGCGCAGTCCGGCATCCACCGCCTCCGCGGCGAGCAACTCGCTCAGCTTCGCCCGTGCTACCTCGGTCATGCCGATGCCTGCCGGATTCTGTGTCGTTGTTCCCATCGGGTCAATAGTGGCAGAGCCGCGGAATCCGAGCAAGCTCGTTCGCCTGTTAACGACCCCCGCGCGGGCCGAGCACCATCCAGAAGGAACGGGAACGATTCCCGGAACGGTCGACGAGGTCCAGGCGGACCCGCTGTTTTCCTGGAGGGATGAACCTCTCAGGAAGCTGAACGCTAAAGGGAGTGACCCGGGCGAATGACGTGAGATCGCGCCCGCCGATGCGAAGCCGTACCCGGGAGGGATTCACTCCCGCCCCCAGCGCATTGTCCCGATACTGGACGATCACGGCGGCCGCGACCCGTCCGCCTGGAGCGGGCTGGCGGGCGATGACTCTCGGGCGGTGCTCAACGAGGCGGCGACGCCCCCGCGACACGAAAGGCAGAGGGCGACGCGCCAACGCCATCGTGGTCAACGCCTGGGCCAACAGCGGAGGATCGCTCTCGGCGAGGGCAGCAGCTCGCAGCGAGCCGGCAGCGCTCAGTGAGCGTGCCAAATACCTCAGCGGGCCCCCGCCCGAGGTCCATCTGCCGGCCCCTGGACGCTCCCCCAAGGACGTGATCGCAAGCGCTGCCCAGGCGGTGGGTACGGCCCGTGACCGGCGGCCCCGTCGCAGACCAAACCCTCCGTCACGCCGGTGCGCACGCTGGAGATACGTCCTAGCCCGCCGAAGATGCGCGTCACCGCCCGGCCGGGCGCCGGTCGCCGCGAGAGCCTGAATGGCCGTCGCGGTCGTGATCACATCGCTACGGCGCTGACAGGAGGCCACCCAGCCTCCATCGCGTCGCTGGGCGCGTCGAATCGCGGCGCTGGCCGCGACGAGTGCCGGGTCACGAGACCCGACTCCGCCGGCGCGAAGAGCGAACACCGACCATGCCGTCACCGAAAGGCTCCCCCCGATCAACCCGTCGGCCGCCTGCGCCTCTCGGATTGCCGGCACGGGATCCACGACGAGCGCGGTGCGCGGATCAGCGCCGGCCGCGCGAACGGCCACCGCAGACCGGAGCAGATCGCTGAGCCGGGGCTCAGCGGGAAGCCGCGCCAAGGCCTCACTCAATACCCCCCGGCCCGGGCTCCAGCGCCGCGGCGACTCCTGAGCGGCCGCAACCGCCATACCTGCCCACGACGAGTACGCGTGGTTTACCGCCGCCCCTGGACGCCCCGAAGAATAGCCCCCACTGGATCGGTCCTGTGTCGCCGCGAGGTAGTCGACGGACGTCCCGAGCGAGTCCGCGTGGGCCGTGGGAGCGGCGACGAGCAGCCCGACAACGGCCGCCGCAACGATGCAACTCCTTCTTCCCCGTGCCATGGATGTTGATAATGCCTCTCGTGACCGACGACCTCGACAGCGACGGGTTGGACGAGCAAGCGCGTGCGCGCGCTGCCCACCTCACGGCGAAGGCCGTGCTAGAGAAGGTCCGCGCGACTTGGACCACCGACTCGGAGACATCGGAGCTGCCTTCGTCGATCCACGCCGCCGCGCCAGATGACGCGGTTGAGGGTCTGAGTTGCCTGTACGTCTTTGCGGCGAGGATCGGCGGGCGAGCCGTCGAGGACCCCGCTGTTGCCCGACAGTGGCTCAACGGCTGGAGCGCCGCCCGAGCTCGCGTGCCTGATGATGGCCGAGCCGCGCTTGATGCGGGCATTGCCTTTGGAGCACGCCTTCATCAGGCGATGGGGATTGAGGAAGACCCGGCGAAGTAATCACCAAAATCGTCATGTTTTGAACCTTGGGCGCGAGGGCGAGGTGCCCTTTCGGACGATTGTGGCGGTATCGTCGTTTTGAAACGCCGAAATCGCAATGCCGCCGCCTCCCAGCTACGGCGATCGACTCACAGCCTTTGGCATCCGCCTCGGACCGGCTCGCCGGCGCGGGCGGATGACCATCGCGCCAATCTTCCGCGTCGGTCGCCCTCGACTCCGTTACCTGAGCCTCGTGCGCGGGACGACACTCGGCGCGCAGATCCACGAATCGGGCCGCCACCGCTCGCGGGTTGGAGCGTCCATGATCCCGAGCCAACCGATCCTTGGCTACTGCGGAGAGATCCTCGTCGGCGGATGGCGTGATCGAGTCCTGGACCACAGCCAGCTACTGCGTCCGCCGGCAGCTGAGTGCGAAGTCGTCGCGACATCCAACGGCCATGGCACGAGCGACGATCCGACACTCCAGCCGTCAGGGCTCGTGGCACCTCCCTCAGTACGTCGCGACTTGGGTGGCCGAGACGATCAGCTCGCCGACCTCGCGGCGATGATGGTTCAGGCGCGTGAGGTGTGGGGCCCACTCCGAGGTATGTTTCCGTGCGCCCGCAACCAGTGCGGTGCCGCCGTAGCGATCGATGGGGTGGCGATGGTCGTCGACATCGTGTCGCGACCGTCCGTTTTTCAGGACCTCTACCCCTCACTGCTCGCCGGTTACTGCATGGATGCGACGAACGCTCTTGGCGCCTCGGTCACGGACATCGATCTGACGCGGCTTGTGGCGGTAGCCGCTGCGGTACCGGACTGTGAGGACGGCTACTTCCGCTTCGATGAGGGTGGGCTGATCCAGTGCGGCCTACGGTTCGGCAGCCGGGTGGTCCATACGAGCGTCCACGTTCGCCAAGGCCCGCCCGTGCCACGTATTTGCGGGCCCGAGCTCACGCAGGAATCAGTGGCTGTCCCCAGGCCAGCTGAACAGCAACGAAACCACCGCGGGAAGACCGGCCAAGCGCTGGGCTCGCACCTCGGTTCTCGCCCCGGGTGAGGCGAGCGCGCCAAGCTCTCGACCACTCAAGAGCCACGTGGGCCACTCGAGGTCTCGGCGTGCGCGACCGAGCGTCCGGAGCAAGGAGACGTGTGCCGGTCGCGGCAGCCAGTGGAGCACGGGCAGGTTGGTGTGACTATCGACGGGGAACCACCGCGACGGAGTGCTGATCATGCCTCCTGAGGCCACCCGCATCAGTTCGCTGACGAAGCGCTGCTGTTCCGGTCTTGGGCCCACGTGTTCGATCACCGCGTTGCAGTGGACCAGGTCGAATTCACGGTCGTCGAACGGCAAGTCGCGACCGTCCGCGGTGATGAAAGTGACCTCGGGGTGGCGGGCTCGCAGGCCGTCCAACTCGTTCAGACCGACGGCGGTGATCTGTGAGGGATACGGATATGCCTCGAGGAGGTGGTTCTCACTTGGCGCTTCCAACGCTGAGACGCCGACCTCCAGAATCCGGGCGTCCTCGCGAGGCGGGAAAGCACGCCGGAACAGCTCCCAGCGACCAGAACGGCAGTGAGTGTGGACGTACTTCGCGAAAGGATTGAGCCGAACACGTGCGTTCACGCGATCAGCCTACGTGCACGATCGTGCGCATTTCGCTGGCCGATCGTCGGCAGAAGCCGATAAAAGAGGGCAGTGAAGATTCGAACGCACCTCTTTCACGAAACCTCCCACTCGCCGTCGCTGATCGATCTCGTCGGGGTGGACGAGGCCCGCACCATCGAAGACTTCTGCTTCATCGCGAATCCGTATTACCCGACGCCCGAGATGATGCAGCAGCTGGTGGACCGATTTCCCGTGCTGATCAAGTCATACCCGTCCAGCAATCCCGCTCTTGCCGCAGCCCGCCTCGGCCAGGTCCTGCGGGTCGACCCGGACAACCTGATCGTCGGCAACGGCGCGAGTGAGCTGATCACCACCATGTGCGACGTCATCGACAGCGTTGCCGTACCGGTGCCCACCTTCGGGGAATACCTCGAGAAGATGTCTCCTGACCGCCTATGGACCTACCCGCTGTCGGCCGACGATGGCTACCAGCTGGACCTCGACGCCTACCTTTCCTGGGTGCTCAAGGAGGGTGCGCACGCGGCTTTGGTCATCAACCCCGGCAACCCGACCGGCCAGGTCTTCAGCACCGCTGAGATGGAGGAGTTCCTCCAGCGCGCGCACAGACTCGATCTGGTGATCGTCGATGAATCGTTCATCGATTTCGCCGGAGAGGAGGTGCCAAGCCTCCTGCCCATCGCCGATCGGTACTCCAACCTGATCATCGTCCGAAGCATGAGCAAGCACTGTGGTGTGCCCGGGCTGCGCCTCGGGTACTGCTACACGAAGAATCCGTATGTCTTGAGCCGGCTCCGGCGCAGCCTGCCGACCTGGAACATCAACACGGTGGCCGAGTACTTCCTCGAGATGCTCACCAACACCGAGGCGGAGTACCACGACAGTCGCCTTAGGGTCATGCGCGATGTGCAGAGCCTCTACGAGCAGCTACGACGCCTCGAAGGCTTCTCCGTATACCCCACGGGCGCGAACTTCGTCTTGGTCAGGATCGACGGCGCCTACACTGCGCGGGACCTGCAGATGGCGCTGCTCGGCGGCTACCGGCTTTACGTGCGCGACTGCACCAACAAGGTCGGCATGGACGACCGGCACATCCGTATCGCGACACAGGGACTGGAAGCTGATCGCAGATTGATCAACGCGCTGACCGAGCTGTCCGCGCAGCCGGCGAGGGTCTTGGAACTCGCCGGTGCCCTATGAGCCGACCGCCTCGCATCCTCGTCACGACCCGGCACGAGGTGCGGAAGGGCAAGACGATCCAGTTTGTCGGTGAGCTCCATCTTCGGCTGCTCGCCGAGGCCGGCGCCATTCCTGTTCCGGTCGTGATGAGGGAAGGCATGGCGTCGCACCTGCCGGAACTGCTCGCCAACGGCGACGGGCTTCTCGTCACCGAGGGGGGTGACCTGGGCCCACGCCTTCGGGGGCCTGTCGACCCAGTCGAGCTCGTCGAGCTCGACCCGCTCAAAGACGAACTCGAGGCCGCCCTCATGAGGAGCGCCCTTCAACGCGGCCTACCGGTGCTGGGGATCTGCCGGGGGGCCGAGCTTCTCAACGTGGTTCTTGGCGGCGATCTCTATACCGACATCCCCAGTGAGCTCGGCGCTCGCACCGCGCATATCGACCAGGCCGACTATCACGCGCACCGACACATGATCGATCTCGTGCCAGGCTCCCCTTTGGCGGACCTCTATGGGTCAGAGGAGTTATCGGTGACCTCCTACCACCACCAGGGCATCTCGCGACTCGGCGAGGGGCTCGAGGTGATGGCAGTGGCTCCCGATGGGCTGGTCGAGGCGTTCCGGCAGCCCGATCACCCATTTGCCTGGGGGCTTCAGTTCCATCCAGAGCGCCAGCAGGCAGAACACCCGGCGCACATCGAGGTCCACAACCGTCTCGTAGCCGAGGCTCGAGCCGCGGCGGAGAGAAGATGAGGGCGCCCCGCATCCTCATCCCGATGCGCCAAGACGCCCGCAAGACCCTGCCGATCCAGTTCGTGCACGAGGCTCACGTCGACGCACTCATCTCCCTCGGCGCTTTGCCAGTCCCGGTTCCGTCGCTGGCAACGCTGGCCGCCGCCGTCGACGAGATCCTGGCCGAAGCCGACGGGCTGCTGCTCGTCGAGGGCGGGGACGTCGCGCCTGCCCACAACCCCACCCGAGACGACCTAATGGACAGACTCAAAGAGCTCGATCCTGAGAAGGACGCGCTCGAGATGGCTCTGGTGGCGCGCGCGATCGAGATGGGGCTACCGACTCTCGGCACCTGCCGGGGCGCCCAGGTGGTCAACGTCGTCGCGGGAGGGACCCTCTACAGCCACCTACCGGCCGAACTCGGCACCGCGGTGACCCACGTCGATGGAGCGCGATACGACGAGCTCCGCCACACCATTACGGTGCGTGCCGGTACGACGCTCTCGGAGATCTACAGCGAAACGGAGATCCACGTTACGTCAGTCCACCACCAGGGAGTGCGGGATCTCGCGCCGGGTTTCGTAATCAACGCCCATTCGCCCGACGGCCTGATCGAAGGCTTCAGCGCGCCCGACCACCCTTTCCTGCTCGGCGTTCAGCACCATCCGGAGCGGCAGTTCGATGAGCACCCGGGACACCTCGCGCTGTACCGGGCGCTCGTTGACGCGGCCCGGGTTCGAATGAAGTAAGCAAACGGGCCGCACCCCATTGACGGCAGGCTGCAAACCCACCAGCATGGCCATCAAGCGTTCAGGGGAGCCCCGCCATGCGAATCCTGGTTGTTGCCAACGAGACGCTTGCCGGCGCCGAGGTGATCGAAGAGGTCGCATACCGATCTCAGGGTCACGAGGCCGAGGTACTCGTCGTATCGCCGATGCTTCAAAAGAGTCGCGTCGCGCATTTCACCGGCGGCAGTGATGATGCCGCGCGCGCTCAGGCGGAGAACCGCCTTCGCGAGTCGGTCAATGCCCTCAACCGAGCGGGGTTTCGCGCCGAGGGACGCCTTGGCGACGCCAATCCGCTGCAGGCAACACTCGATGCCGTGCGGGACTTCATCCCTGCTGAGGTCATCATCTCCACTCACCCTCCAGCGCGATCCAACTGGCTCGAGCGGAAGGTAGTCCAACAGGCTCGCAAGAAGCTCGAGATCCCGGTGCATCACATCGTTGTGGATCTCGAGCACCACACGGCGACCGTCAATGCTGACGCGCGGGGCGAAAAGCCCGCCGCTCCTCGGCTCAGGCTGTTTCACTTCGCTGACTACGAGGCGGCCATGCGGATCAGAGACAGCGGTTTCCTCGATGAGTCCGACGACAGCGAAGGGAAGCCAGGTGTGTGGATGATCGACAAGAGGGTCGGTCGGCGCAAAGAAGATCGCATCGCCTTCACAGTCACCGCCCCGATCGCCGATATCACCCCATTCGAACGCACCCCCGGCTTCCACGAAGAACGGCGCTTCTTCCTACCGGCTGCCCTGATAAACCGCTTCGGACCGGCCGTCGCGGTGGATGACGATACGGCCGAGTGAACGAGGCGACTTCGTACTCGAGTCGGGTGCCCGATCGGCATGTTCTGGCGTTGTGAGTGGCCCGAGAGTGCACGGTCAACGCGAAATCGCTGCACCGTGCGAGCCATCTTCCGTTTGACTCGACTCCCGCCGCGTCTCAGCATGTGAGGCACCCCACCGGGACGTGCTGATGCGCCTTCTCCTCGTCGCGAACGAAACTCTCGGTAGCCCGCAGGTCGTTGAAGAGGTGGCCCGCAGGACCGAGCCCGAGGTCCTCCTCGTGGCACCGGCTTCGGCGCCGCGCGGGATGCTCGCGGGAAGCGGGCACGCGGCCCGAAAGCGCGCCAAACGCCGACTACGGACGACTGTGGACACCTTGGATGGCCTGGGGATATCGGCCCGCGGCCAGCTCGGGTCTGCGCAGCCGCTCGAAGCGGTGTTGGCCGCAGCCCGTAGCTTCTCTCCTGAAGAGATCGTCCTCACGACCTACCCCTCGCATCAATCCGAATGGAGCGTCGATGAGTTGGTGCGCGAGGCTCGCACCAGGGTTACAGCGCCGCTTCATCACGTGGTCGTGCCCGCCCCGGCGAACGACGCCGCCTCCGAGACGCCGCCACCGCGGGTGATTCGGCTGTACCACTTCGCAGAGCCAGAGGATGCCGCGCGACTTGAAAGGGAGGGCTTCACCGGCGCCTCTGCCGGAGACGACGCTCCGGGCGGGGTATGGATGATCGCGAGCCGCGCGGGGCGACGCCCCGCGGGCCGTGTGGCCTTCGCGATGGACGTGCCGGTCAGCGCGGTGAAGCGGTACGAGCGCGAGCCCGGCTTCCACGATGAGCGTCGCTTCTTCGTGCCCGCCGCAATCGTCTCGCGACTCGGACCTCTGGCCCCGGTTGAGCCCACCTCCTAGCGCGAAGGCGACAAGCGGCTACTCCGGTACGCCGCTCGTGAAGAAACTCGGCTTCGCGAAGGACTACTCGATTGCGCTGATCGATGAGCCCGAGGGGTTTCGTGACCTGGTGGAGCCGATCCCCAACGGGGTCAGCTATCGCGCGTCGCTTCGGGGCAAACCCGACATCGTCATCGGGTTTTTCATCTCACGGTCCGCGTTCACACGCCGGCTACCGGCGATGAGTCGCGCAATCTTTCCCACCAGGGCGATGTGGATCGCGTGGCCTAAACGGGCGTCGGGTGTTCCGACTGACATGACCGAGGATGTCGTTCGCGAGCTAGCCCTTCCCACGGGCCTGGTCGACAACAAGGTCTGCGCGATCGATGAGACGTGGTCCGGTTTGCGACTGGTGCATCGTGTGGAGCGCCGCGGCGGCACTTAGGTCGGCAGATCCGACTGCGCGAGGATCGGCGTGGTCGGCGCCGATGTATTCGACAGCGGCTCCGCCGTGATCGCGATCCCGCTCACCTCAGTGAGGTCGGCGGATACCGCCAGCGCGCGATCACCCTCGGTGCCTGACAGGAATCCCGCCGACACCGGGTTTCCATTCCCAAGAAGCCACACCTCATAGCCGCTGCCGAGATTCAGACGTGGAAAGTCTTGTGCCGTGATGACGATGGTGTCGTCCTCCAGCACCGAGACCGTCGCACTGCCGGCCGGAAGCTCGGTCGTTCCCTGAACGGTGATGCGGGGTATCTGGTCGTTGGAACCGATGAGGGCGAGGTTCCAGACCAAGAGCGCGACCGCGACGACGCTTGCCACCGCCGCCGCCACGGGCCAGAGGCGAAGCTCCCACCAACGGCTGCCTGCTCGCGGTGCAGGCGCCTGGCTCGCGGCGACATCGGCACGGACCTCGGCCAGGACCGATCTCTTGAGCTCCAGTGGCGCCTCGTGCTCGGGGACCTCATTCGCGAGACCGCCGACGACTTCACGCAACTCCTCTAGCTCTCGCGCGATGGCGGGATTCGTCCGAGCCATCGCCTCGGCCTCACGGATCTCGTCGGGCGACGCCGTTCCAAGCGCAACGGCGTCGAGCAGCTCGCGCATCTCAGGACCCAACCCGCTCACCTCGCCCCCTCCCCCTCGAGGGTGTGCCGCAGGCCATCGAGCCCACGGCGAACTCGAGTCTTTACCGTGCCCAACGGTATGTCGAGCAGCCCCGCGATCTCGCTGTGACTGTAGCCCCCGTAGTAGGCGAGGGAGATGGCCTGACGCTGCTCATCAGGCAGGTCGGCAAGTCCCTTATTCGCCGCGGAGGCAGCAACTCGCGTCAAGGCGGCCTCGGCCGCGCTGGGCGCGGCCTTCACGGTCTCCTGCGATTCCAGAGCTACACGGCGCCGCTCGTCGGCTTTGCGGCCGCGGAGGCGATCGATGCCTCGGTTGCGCACGATCGCGAGCAACCACGAGCGCACGCTGCCGCGAGCCGCCGAATACGCCGCCGCCGAGCGCCACGCGCCCACGAAGGACTCCTGAGCAAGATCTTGTGCCGCTTGCCGGTCGCCGAGCAGGCGCATCGCCAGCGAGAACACGACCCGCGAATGACGGTCGTAGATCACTTCGAACGCGTCAGCGTTGCCGGCGGCGACCTGCACGATCAGATCCTCGTCGGCGAGGTTGGGAATGTCAGGACGGCTGGCCATGTCAAAACGGGTCCCCGCTCACCTCAAGACTTTCGTATCTGGGCCGGTGCGTCATCCGCGGAGAGCAGCCCGCGAGCGACGGGAGACCACCGTACGGAGAAGTAGGGTGCGATTGCGAGGGCAGCCGAGAGGTGCCGCATCGCCTCCTCGGCATGTCCAGCGCAGGACGCCGCGAAACCCGCCCGGAAAAGCATGAGGGGGTCACGCGAGCCAAGACGCAGGCTCCGTCTGGCCACCGCCAACGCTTCATCGCAGTGACCCGCGCGAGCAAGAACCCATGCAAGGGCCGAGTCACCGGTGACGCTCGGGCGACGCCCACGGGCCTGGCGGGCCCGCGTGATCTGCTTCTGAGTTGGCACGCCCAAGTCGGCGATGAACACGGCGCGCTCCAGGCCGACGTCTTCGATGTCCTCCAAGTCGTCCCACGCGGCGCGCGAGCGAGTCACGGCCTGCGACGCTTCAGCCGTGTTGCCGAGGGCGAGCTCGATCTCGCCGAGCTCCATCAAGTGGTCGGCGTCCGGGAGCTCTTCGATGGCCGAGAGATATCGGGCGCGCGCCTCGCCAAGATCACCGCGCGCCATGGCGAGACGACCAAGATTGATCGTCAACTCGGGATCATCGGGTCGTTCCGCGAGCGCCTGGTTGAGGACTCGCTCGGCGTCCACGAGGTGACCGGTCCGAATCTGGAGGAGCGCCAGTTGGACCTGGGCCCACGCGCGGCCGAACGAACCAGGAGGGGCAGCCTCCGCGGCCAAGCGCATCAACTCGATTGCCGGAGAGGTCTGGCCTCGAAGTTCCGCCGCATACGACGCGCGCGCGTACGACTCGAGGTCAGGACGTGCCTCCAAGCGCTCCTGCACGAGAGGAAAGGCTTCCGAGTAGCGGCCGAGCTCGATGAGCGCGTCGGCCTCAAGCCCTAGTGGCGCGAGACGGTCGGCGGCAAGAGCGCGGGCCTCTTGGGCGAGTTCGAGACCGCGACCAAAGGCATGGCGCGAAAGCGCCGCCCTTGCCAGGGCCTCAGCCGCCTGAGAATCCTGCGGCTCAGCGTCGAGAGCCGCTGCGGCGAGCCGCTCAGCCCGCGCCAGCGACGATGGCTCTCCGCCCTCCTGGTATGCCGAGAAGGAGGCGAGGGCTTGGGCACCGCTTGCCGGCGCGACATTGCCATCGCGGGCTTGGGCCAACTGAAAGACGAAGACGACTCCGAAGGACGCCAGGATCACGGCGAAGGCACTACGGAGTGCACGTGTGGGGTTCATCGGGAATCCTCAGTAAACACCCGGGGCGGTGGCGCAGCGGCCACCGCCCGTCGGGGTTGGGGGTTTACGGGAACGTGGGCGGCCGGTCGTGCCGCGTCTCGAACCCGCTGAGCGGCGTCGAGACGTAGGGGAAGGTCGTCAAGAACGGCTGATCGTTCTCGTTGACTCCGTCTCCGAGCAACCCGGCCAGAGCGGCGTTCCCGCCATTCGGGGCGGGGAGCCCGAGCGGCTCGGCGAGGGCACCCGCGACAGCGCGCTCGGCGATGTCGACGGCGTCATCCACCAAGCGGCGCCCATTGGGGTAACCGTCGCCCTGCCCGGCGAGCAGACCGAGACGCGACTGCTCGGCGAACGGCGTGGGCTTCGGTGCGAAGTTCACCCGCAGGAGATCCGCGGCCTTGCCCTTCTTGCCGATCTGGGTGGCCGGTGCGCCGAGGGGATTGTTCGGCGGAATACCGGTCAGCAGAATGGCCTTCAGGTCCTGCCGGTTCGTGGTCGGAGCGCCGATGTCATAGAGCTGGTTGACGATGCCCGCCAGCTCCGGCTCGGTGTACTCCTTCTCGAACTGAGCGTCGTCCTTCGGCGACGAGGCATTCCAGCGGTCCTTGGACCCGATGGGGATCAGCACCTCGTTGACGAGCGGCTGACCTAGGCGCGAGACCTGCTTCCAGCCGTAGTAGGCCTTGCCGCGACGCGAGATCTTGACCGTCTTGCGCGACGCGTTGGCGTACACGCCGACGGACCCGCGGGTGTCATCCGCGCTGACCGGGATCTTCTTGTTGCTGGTCAGCGACGTGATCGGCACCTGCAGCGCGATGGTCTGGACGTTGAATCCAGTCAGGCCGTCATCGCCACCTGCCTCGAACGCGCCTGGTGGTGCGGAGCGGAAGCCGAGCAGGTCGAACGTGCCGCCGAGGTCGACGTAGAACGGATCGTCACGCTGGCCAGCGAAGACCTTCGTACCGTCCTTCAGGCGATGAATCGCCGGAGGGACGAGTTTGCTCGCATAGTCGGGGGTGGAACGCGGGCCTACGTTGTTCGGCGGAGTCAGGAGGCCCTTGCCGATGACCCGGGAGTGGTGTTTGCGACCCCGCTTGTAGACCTTGGTCACGGTGTAGGTCTGGACCGTGTTGAGGTTGGTGTACTCGCCCTTCTTGGCGTCGTAGCTCACCGGTCCGGTGTTGTAGAGGAAGCTGTCGGGCGTGGCGAACTCGGTCGTGAACCGGAAGACGTAACGAATGTCGGCGCGACCGTCGCCACTGTTGTCGACACGAATTTCGTAGCGGACGCCATCGGAAAAGCGGTGGAAGTTCGGCCCACCTGCTGGCTCCTCGAAGGGGACGTAGTTGGCGATTAGCGTCGCGGTCTTGCTCTCGTCGAACTTGGTGGCCGGATCATCGGGGGTACGGAATGCGTAGACGTCGGTGTTGTCGGCGGTGGGGTCCTGGGAGATTGCAGGCGCCTCGCG
>CAMYIK010000042.1 GCA_947258365.1 uncultured Thermoleophilia bacterium
GAACTGCTGCAGCCGTTCGACTGGCGGGTGGTGGTGACCAACAACGACACCGTTGCGACCGCGAACGGCATCGACATCACCGACGTGCTGCCGCCGAACTGGGACTACGTCGCCAACTCGGGGCAGTTCACCCACTCGGCGGACGGGGCGGTCGGTCAGATCGAGCCCTCGATCACTCCCGCGGCCGGTGGTGACACGCTCACCTGGACCGACATCGACTCGGCGAACACGAACCTGGGGCCGGGTGAGTCCCTGACCCTCGTCTTCCAAGCCACACCACAGCTCGACTCGCGCGACACGCCGGGCCTCAGCACCAACCATGTCAACACCGTGCGGGCGAACGCAGAGGATGCGGGCGGCGCCTCCGGCTCTGGCGGCGGGGGCATTTACGCCACAGGCGACGACACCGCCGAGGCTGACCTGCGCGTTCCCGTCCTGACGCTGATCAAGACGCCGGACGGCGACCCGGTCAACGCGGGTGGCAGCGGCCAGTACACGATCGTCGTCCAGAACACCGGGCCGGTATCGGCGCGCAACGTGACGATCACCGACGCCCTTCCAGGCGACAACCCGGCGACGACCCCGAATATCGAGGGCGTCACGTACACGGCCGGAATGGCGACCGCCGCGCCGCCAACGAGCTTCAGTGAGGACGCGACCGGATACAACCCGGCGCTGGCGACATCCGATGTGGTCTGGACGATCTCCGAGATCGCCGCGGGCAACAGCGTCACGATCACCATTCCGGTCATGGCCAACACACCGCAGCCGGATGGCTCGACGCTGCTCAACAGCGCGGCCGCCAACGCGGACGAGTTCCGGCCCCCCGACATCACCGCGGACATGAGCGACGACGGCTCGCTGACCATCGGCTCAGCGCCGGACTTCGCGACCGACTCGACCAAGACGTCGAACCCGCCGGACAGCGGGAACCCCGGCGACCCGACCGACGTCAACCCGACCGACCGGATCGACTACACGATCCACTACGAGAACGACGGCAATGCGAACGCCACCGGCGTCGTCGTCATCGACGTGATCCCGACCAACACGACCTACGTGCTCGGCTCGGCGACCTCGACGCCGACCGACCCTGTCGAGTTCTTCGTCGGCGGCGCGTGGCAGCCCACCGAGCCTGCGAGCGCCGGCGACGTCGAACGGGTGCGCTGGCTGGTGGGCGCGGTGAACGCGCCGCCGGAGACCACCGACCTCTCCGGGGATCTCGGCTTCAGCGTCACCGTCGACCGGCCGCTGCCGAACGGCACAGTGATCTCGAACACGGCGACGCTCACTTCCGATCAGACGCCCGGCGGGACGACCCTCGGGCCCGTCTCGCACGAGGTGGCCTCCTCGCCGAACTTCGGCATCGTCAAGGCGGCCAGCGATCGCGATCTGGTGATCAACGATGACGGGGCGCTTATCACCTACTCCATCACTCTCGCCAACACCGGTGACGAGAACGCCACGAACGTCGTGGTGAGCGACGGGCCGCCGACCGGCACCGCCCTGGCAGGCTATGACGCCGCGGGTGCCTCGGTGCAGTGCTCCGCGGACGCGAGTCCCGGCCCCTACACCTACGGGGCCTGCGGCGCCGACCTCGCGAGCACTACTCGCCTGCAGTGGACGCTCGCCGAGCTGGCGGTCGACACGACGCGCACGCTTACGATGACCGTGCGCGTACCGCGGCCGTTCGCGAACGGCACCACGCTCGACAACACGGCCGATATCGACTCCGATCAGACGGCGCCGACCGTCTCCAACACCGAGCAGGTCACGGTTACGACCGCCCCGCGAGTACGTGTGACCAAGAGCGTCAACCCCCAGGGCTCGCTGGCTCCCGGGCAGGAGCTCACGTACACGCTCGCCTATGTCAACGACGGCAGCCAGACCGCCAGCAACGTCGTGCTGAGTGATCCGATCCCGGCGCACGCGAGCTACGTCGAGAACGGCGCGACCGGCAGCGCGAACTTCGCCAACGGCACGCTGACCTGGAACCTCGGCGACCTCGCCGTGGACGAGACCGGCACCGTGAGCTTCAGGGTTCGCATCAATCCGGTCGTCCCGGTCGACACTTCCTTGGAGAACACCGCAACGATCAGGGCCGACGGGATTCCCGCCGGCACCGGCGAGACCACGAACCCGATCGTCTCGGCGCCGACAATCGACCTCGAGAAGAAGGCGTCCGGGGCGCGGGCCAACAAGGGCGCTCTCGTGACCTACACGCTGACGGCCACCCTGGGAGGCAACGCCCCCGCTGCGCCGCTGGTCATCACCGACCGGCTACCGAAGGGTCTGAAGTTCGTTCGAGCCTCCGACGGCGGCATCTACTCCAACCGGGTCGTCACCTGGCGCCTCGGCACCCGGCAGCCGGGCAAAGAGGTGACCGTTTCGGTGACCACCCGCGTCACGCGCGGGGGCGCCAAGATCGTCAACTCCGCGGAGGCCACCACGCCGGCCGCCGCCGGCGCCCAGTTCAGGGCGGAGGACGATTTCTCCGTCCTGGCCATCGCATCGGGGCCGACCCTGACGGTCCGAAAGCGCGGCGCCAAGCGCGTGCGCGCCGGCAAGACCACCGCGTGGCGGATCGTCGTCACGAACAGGGGGCCCGACACCGCCACCAAGGTCTGGGCGCGGGACCGCGTGCCGCCGGGCTTCGCGGTGCTCAACAGCTACCTGCGGGTCAAGAAGGGCAAGCGGCTTGTCTGGAAGCCCATTCGCTTCCGCGTGAAGGGCCGCGAGGTGATCTGGAACCTGCGCAACATCAGGAAGGGCCAGGCCCGGGTCATCCGGGTCCAGATGGCCGCGCTCCGGACCACCAAGGGCAAGCGCACCAACCGTGTGACCGTCGGCGCGAAGAACGTGGCCCCGCCGAAGCGCGCGAGCGCCGGGATCCGGGTCCAAGTGGCGAGGACGGGGGTCCTGCCCGCGGTCACCGGCTGACGCGCGAAGTAGCCGCCGCGGGGCGAGATCCGGCAGCGGGCCGCGAAGTAGCCCGTAGCAGACGTTCGCCACCAATAGCGGCGTCTTGGAGGCAAAACGGGAATACGACGAACTGGCTGAGGCCACCGAGTGGTTCTCGGTGCCACTGGAGGCCATCGACGGGGCAATCGCGCTGCTGGAGGCAGAGACCATTGGCAGCTACGAGTACGACAGAGCGACACAACGCGTTCGCCTTCGCGGCTAGGTGGGCCTGCGCCGAAGGGCTGCCTCATGATCGTGGGGGAGCGAGGCGAACCCACGAGCCTCGCCGAGCCTCGTCTTCGACTTCTCCTCACGCTTGCCGAGCCTCGCGCCGAAGAGCCTAGGGTGGCCGGCAGGCATACGAGCGGGCTGCGATCTCCGTCCGTGCAGGCACAAGGCGCTCCGGGAACCTGAGGGCGCAGGGCTGGGCGGAGGTCAGAGGCGACAGGGTGCGCCACGCCGCCCGCGCTCTCACGAACTGCCCGGGCCGGAACGCAGGGCACCTTGGTCGATGACTCGCGGCAGGGAGAGGCGGGCCGCTACGGGGGAACAGTGGGGGACCATCTCGTGTTCTCGGGGGGTAGGAGCGCGCCCCGACCGGTGGCGGATTCGAACCAGATTCAGTAGCGGCGGCGGGCCGCGTGAGATAGCCCGTCCGATCCCGACCCGAGGCGGTCTACGGGGTTTTCCGCGGCCGCGGTCGGCCAACCCATTCCCCACGTGCGTAAAAACCCGGATGTCGGGAAGACCGAGGCTCGATCCAGTGAGCCAACTCGACGCTGAGGAGTGGGCCCATGTCAACGCGGGAGGAAAGTGGACGCGTTGAATACCTCGAAGATGTGACGGTCGCGCAGTTCATGCATCACAGCGTGGTCTCGTGCGCCGCCGATACGCCGCTCTCCGAGGTGGCCTCTCGTATGCACTCGGAGCGGATCCATTGCATGCTCGTCGAGGCGGCGCGGGGTGAAGACCCCCGACGATGGGGAGTGGTTTCAGACCTCGACCTGGTTGCGGCCGCCGGTACGAGGAAGGCTCCGGTCGGGAGCATCGCCGAGACTCCCGCGCTCACGGTTTCCACGGCTGACAGCGTGGCTCGCGCGGTGGAGCTGATGAAGCACTACCGGACCGCACACCTGCTCGTGCTCGATCTCAACGGCGATCCGGTCGGGGTGATCTCGACCCTGGATGTCGCGCGCATCATGGCGCGTACCGACTAGATCGGCCGAGTCGCGTCACCTGCCAGGGCGGGCATGGAATTGCGCCGGGCACGGGCTTTGCGCAAGGTGCCTCACTGTGCCATTGTGGATTTCGCGAACGGAGTGAGGGTCCTCCCAACAGTAGCCCCTCCTTCGATCGCGCATGGCAAAGCAACCGAATCGCAGAGTCGCCTCTTCAGTTCCGGCCACGTTGGACGGAGGTCTTGATTCAGAAAAGCGAACTCACATAGAACCAGTGAGATTTCGGAGTAGAGAACTCTCTTAGAGGGTTGCCAACCCTCCTCTAGCCACCAGTGCTAGCTCTTCATCAGGGGCCCCTTCAGGGGCCCCTGACCGTTTACGCTCACGTCACGTGCTGGCGGATGCCTCGGCTACCTCAAGGGGACTGCAGTCGGTGTGTGCGCCGCGTGCCGTTGGCAGTCTGATCCCGCTAGGGCATGAGGCACGATGTCGGGGCGCCGACCCAGGGTGAGCTGAGTCGGGCGCGACCGTTCGCCGTGATCAGCCAGAGCTCGCTATCGAGCTCGGTGACCGCGATCTCGAGCGAGCCGCATGAGGAACGGGGCAACGCCTCACGTGTGCTGATGCGACCCGTGTCCGTGGTCGTCGAGCACGATCGTTCGTTCTCCGACCTCGCCGATCACACGGGCGCCGAAGGTGTCTGCAAGGTTCTCTGCAGTGAGCGTCTGGTCGGGCGCTCCATCGGCGACGATCTCGCCGTTGAGCAAAACCACTCGCTCACAGCGTCTGGCTTCGTCCAAATGGTGTGTTGAAAGCACTACTAAGCGACCTGCATCGCGTTCCGCGCCCAGCACCTGGAGGATGTTCTCTTGGCTGGGCAGATCTAGGCCGGTGATCGGCTCGTCGAGGAGCAGGCATTGGGCGCCCGTGGCGACCGCGTCGGCGATCAGGACTCGTTGGCGTTGACCGCCTGAGAGTTCGCTGAAGGAGCGCTTTGTGAGTTCGGTGACCTCCAGCCGCTCGGCGGCCTCGGCGATGCGCACCTTTTGGTCCTTGCTCAGCGGCCACGGGAAAGGGCGGCTGCCGTACTGCGACATCCGTAGCACCTCAGCCACCGTGAGGGGCATCCAGCGGTGTTGGTGCTGGTGCTGGTCGACATGGGCCACCGTGAAATCGGCCGGGGTGCGCACAGAGCCCGCGGTGGGGCGGAGGAGGCCGCCGAGCAGCTTGAGCAGCGTCGTCTTCCCGGAGCCATTGGGGCCCATCAGCGCGACGAGGCTGCCCGCGTCAAAGCGAGTGGTCGTCGGTGCAAGCGCGCGAGTTCGACCGTAGTCGAACGTTGCTCCCTCGAGGGAGATCATCGCCGCGTGCCTTGCTTATCGAGAGTGATTATCATTACGATGAAGTAAGTGTGGCAGAAAAGACTCAGCGCCGTGATCGTTGCGGTTGCATCAGCGCTGCTCTTAGCGGCCTGTGCTGGCGGCGATGCCGATGCCGATGGTAGGCCCACCGTCGTTGCGACGACCGGCATTTGGGGTGACGTGGTTTCCAACGTCGCCTGCGGCGGAATCGCCGACGTTCAAACCGTGATCCCGGATGGAGCGGACCCGCATTCCTTCGAGCCCTCGCTGGCCGATCGCGGCACGCTTGAGTCCGCGTCGCTCATCGTGGCCAACGGCCTGGGCCTGGAAGAGTCCTTGGACGACACCCTCAGTGCCGTCGAGGGCCCCGCCTTCCAGGTCAGTGACCACGTTCCGGGCGTGTTGGGTGATGACCCCCATGTGTGGCTCGACCCGAATCGCGTCGCCGCGATGATTCCGGCACTCGCCGACGCCTTGGTCGAATCCGGAGGGCTCGATCGCGACATCGTCGGCGCCTGTGCCAACGAGTACATCGCACAGCTGACCGCCGCCGATGCCGAGGCCGCGCAGATGCTCAGCAGCGTTCCCGACGACGAGCGCACTCTCGTGACCAACCACGACGCCCTGGGGTACTTCGCGGATCGCTACGGGTTCGAGGTCCTCGGAAGCGTGATTCCCGCTCCGTCGACTTTGGCTCAGGCGAGCCCGGCTCAGCTCGAGGAGCTCGCCAAGACGGTCGAGCAGGCCGGCGTGACCACGATCTTCTCTGAGGCTCAGCACTCCGATGCGGATGTTCAGGCGCTTGCCCAGCGCGTCGGCAATGTCGACGTGGCCACGCTGTTTTCCGGCAGTCTCGGGGAGCCAGACAGCGGAGCCGAGACCTACACCGGTTTGGTTCGTGCGAACGCCAGGATCATTGCCGTGGGCCTGAGCTGACCGTGGAGTTCCTCACCGACCCTGTCGCCTGGTGGCTCGATCCGTTCACGACCAACCAGTTCATGCGAAGCGCGTTGTGGGCGGGGTTGCTCGTCGTGCTGACCACCTCGGTGGTCGGCACTTGGGTCGTACTCCGGGGCATGAGCTTCCTCGGCGACGCCCTGGCTCACGGCGTCCTGCCCGGCATCGCGATCGCATTCGTGCTCGGCTTCAGCACGACCCTTGGTGCATTCATCGCGGCTATCGCCATGGTCGCCGGGATCCAGCTCATCAAGAGCCACTCGCCGTTTCCTGAGGACACCTCCATCGGCGTTCTGTTCGTCGGCTTCCTGGCGCTGGCCGTCGTGATCATGTCGAGCAATTCCGGCTCATACGCCGGCGACCTGAATCGCTTCTTGTTTGGTTCCGTGACCGGCATCGATGACGGCGATCTACGGCGTCAGGCGATCGCGGCGGCTGTATCGGTCGGAGGGGTGATGCTCTTCTACCGCGCGTTCTTGGTAATGACCTTCGATCAGGCCAAGGCGCAGCTGCTGGGACTGCGGCCCCGTCTTGCCTACGCCGGGCTTCTGGCCTTACTGGCCCTCTCGATCGTCGCCTCCTTCGAGGCGGTAGGGAACCTGCTCGTGTTCGCCTTCCTCATCGCTCCGCCCGCGGCCGCGGCTCTCCTGGTCCGGCGCGTGCCCCTGATCATGATCACGGCCGTGGCGATTGGCGCGATCTCGGTGGTCATCGGGCTACTGATCAGCTTCCACAACGACACCGCGGCAAGCGCGACCATGGCGCTTGCCGCGGTGGTGGCGTTTCTTCTCGTGCTGACGTTGCGCGCGATCCTTCACGCAGTGAGCGCGTTCGCTCCGCGCGTTCCCGCCTCTAGCTAGTTCTCTCCGAAGGGAGCTGCCCAAGGTTTGACGGCCCCGCCCCCGTACTCCTACTAGGACGCGTCGAGCGTCGCCCCTAGTCCAGGAGTTCGTTGCGCCCCTTCGCTCGTATTCCCCGGCCAAGCTGTTGAGCGACCCTTCGGCGTCCTCACCTCTGCTTCGCGCGGCCGTTGCGATCATCATCGGTTTGATCCTGCTGCTCTGGCCGGATCGTTCACTCGCATTCACCGTGGGGATCGTCGGGCTCGGGCTCCTGCTCACAGGTCTCTACGAGGCGTTCGGTGGACTCCGGAGGAGGTCCCGAGAGGCGCTCACCCAAGGTCTGGTTGGCGCAGCGCTTGGAACGGGGCTTCTCGTCGTACGGCAATGGTCGGGCCTTCTCCTTGTCGCGGCAATCGCCCTGGTGCTCGTCGCCAGAGCAGCTTTCGACCTCTATCGCGCCTGGCGTGGTTGGCGAAGTGGGGAAGGGCTCTGGTGGTACCCGCTACGGGCGCTCGCGCAGCTGCTCGGCGCGGCGAGCCTTCTGATCCTGGGCGAGGTCGCCGTGGTCGCGGTGATTCTGGCCATCGGGGTCGCGTGGGTGATCACCGGCTTCGTCTACCTGTGGCAGGTCTTCGGTCCGACGGCGAGCGAGGCCTCGCGGCGTATGGACATCACGGAGACCCCGCAACTGGCGACGACATGGCTCCAGCGACGGGACATCGGAGAGCAGGCGCGCAATCAGGTGCTCGACAAGCTCGTCTTTCGAGGGCGGGCGTACTGGGAGCGGGTTGGGCGCTTCGCGGCACTCATGGGCTTCTCCACCGTGATCGCGGCCCTCGGTATCCAGACCGACTCAACGGCTGTGGTCATCGGCGCGATGCTCGTGGCTCCACTGATGACGCCCATTCTGGCGACATCTGCATCGTTGCTGATGGGGTGGCCGATCCGGGCTCTGCGCTCGCTGGCGCTCGTCGGCGCCGGGATGGCAATCGCGATCGGTCTCTCCTTCCTGATCGCGAGATACGCGCCTGAGTTCGTTGAGGTGACCGTCAACTCCCAAGTGACCTCGCGCACCTCGCCAACGCTGCTCGACCTAATGATCGCCCTGGCAGCGGGCGCGGCCGGCGGCTATGCCGTGTGTCGACCCGACGTGAGCGACTCTCTCCCCGGCGTCGCTATCGCCGTGGCAGTCGTGCCCCCGCTGTCGGTCGTGGGTATCACGCTGGCGGCGGGTGAGTACGGGCTGGCCGCCGGCGCGCTGCTGCTGTTCCTGACGAACCTCGTGGGAATCATCATCGCGAGCATCGCGGTCTTCGTGGCCGTCGGCTTCCTCCCGTGGGCGCGGATGGAGGCGAAACGCGAACAACTCCAGCGATCGATGGTCACTTTGAGCGTTGCCTTGGCGGTGGTGGCGATACCGCTCGCCATCACGGGCGAGCGCATACTCATCTCGGCCGCGGATCACGATGGTGCGGTTGCGGCGACTCAGACCTGGCTCGAGCAGCAACCCGGGCTCGACTTCGTCCAGCTCGACCTCGACGGCGGCAATGTGGACATCATCCTGGCTGGGCCGCAGAGCCCGAGCGACGTCGATGGTCTCGCCGGCGACATCGCCCAAGAAATTGGCCGCGACGTCGAGGTGGATCTCCGGGTGGTCCCCGAGGAGCGATTCGTTGTGTCCTCGCGAGACGGCTAGTCCGGCAAAGGGGGCCGGATCGGTAGTGGGGGTTGGTAGGACTTTGTTGGCTCTGCGTAAACCAAGGGCGTTCTTCCGCACAACCCCCCCCGAAAGGGGGGATACACACCACCAGGCCGTCAGGCTTAATAACGACGCCTCCAGTTCTAGAAGCGGGGGGTCTCCTATGGCAGAAAACGACCAGGCGAAAGCCGACACCAATGGCTCCGGTAACGGCACAGGCGAAGGCGCCTGGGTCCTTGAGGTTTCTGAGCCCAACCGCGGTCGTGTCATGCGCGCGAGCTTGCCGATCTCGGGTTTCGGCGCTCCAGACGTCGAGGTCCTCGAGAGCCCGGAGGACGAGGCGGGCTACCGCGATCCGTTCGCGCGGCACGTCACCGGCGGGCAGCGAAATGTTCGTCGCCTCGAGGCGCCCGCACAGCCCGCGGCCAAACCGGAGACCGATGGTCGCAACAATCTCTTTTGGGGTCTTGGCGCCATCGCCGCCGCCATCGTCTTGGTCGCAGCCGCCGCCTTCCTCATCAGCTCACTCGGTGACGACGACAACGGCAGCACGGCCGACGGTGGCAACGCCGGCGCCATAGCCGCCCCCGCCAGCGCCGCCGGGTTGTCGTTCGCGGCGCTCGGTGACTCATGCCGGGTCAAGTTCGACCGCGCCATCATTGGGCCGCCGCCGCTGCGGCGCCTGCAGTCACTCGGTGTTTCGCTTCAGGCACTACGACCCGGTATTTCGACCTCTCAGGCCCAGTACGCCCTACCGGTGCGCAGCAGTAACAATGTGGTTTGTGGCGAGCTTGGTGGCACCATCGGCCTTCGTGGCGGTCTGCGCTTCAGCACCGCCGCCGGCGCGATCGACCTGCGCCGCTTCCGTATCGATGGTGAGACCGGGCTGATCACGACCTTCTACGCCGCCGGTTCGCTCGATGGCAGCAACCTCATCACGATGGACCTCGACAAGGCGCGTTGGGTGCAGGGCGCCGAGCTCGTGACCTTCCGCGTGCCGCTCGAGCTCACCAGCCAGGGTGCCGGCGACCTCAACTCGGTCCTGGACCTGAACGACTTCGCACAGGGCGATGAGATCGGAATCCTGTCGCTGACAGGGGAGCCCCGCGTCGTGACCGACTCGGAGAACGGCTAGAGAGCACTTCCAGAACGGCCGGCCGTGGCCGGCCGTTCTGACGCAGGCGAACCGGCTCGTCGCCCGCTACGCGGCTCTGCCGCGCTTGCTACGTGCCATGTGCGTGGTGGGGCGAGTCGCGTTGCCCGCCTGGTCACGCCAGGCTCGTCGACCCTCGTCGCTCTTGGTCACCTCAGACGGCAGGTCCAACTCGAGCGCTCGTGCGTGCCGGCTCAGCGGTCCGAGCAGAAGCCCCCCGATCTGATCGGTGCGCACGCCAAGCATGTCGGCGAGCTCCGAGGAGCTGAGCTGCCCGCGTTCGGCGAAGGCGCCGAACAAGACGATTGAACGGCTCAGCAGGTCATCGCTCAGTTCTGTGGCCAGCTGCTTGCACGCCTTGCGGGAGTAGCGCCCCGGCTCCTTGGATACGGCCGAGAACAAACCGCGTCTCCGAGCATCGACGGCCGCGGTCTCGGCAGGAGTATCGGCGACGTCCGGCTCGGCGGCGATGGCTGCGATGCGGTCGAAGGCACCCTGCGGCCGGGAAGATCGAGCAGAACGATCCGGCCCGTTCCGCCCCAGCCATCGTCGTCCTCGAACCTTCCCCACCACGTGGGATCGGCGGCCTCAACTGGCAAGGTGTGGCCGATGACGGCGGACACCTCGTCGAATCCGAGAATCACCCGTTGGTCGGTACGCACGTGGAGCACCGCGACCAGCGGTGCGAACAGCGTGAACGTCGGGGCGCCATCACGGCTGGCTGCACGTGCTGAGGCCGGCGCCGGCGCATGGCGCAGCGTCGCGAGGTCGGCGCCTACGGACTTGGACATGGTCTCTCCAGGCCCGCCAATGGAGGGTTTCGCTCAGGTGAGTGAACGGGAGGCGGTGTGATCGTTGTTTGAAGCGATCACACTTTCCTGACAACTGCGGTGGTCCGGCAATACCGTAGAGGTCGAGGCCGGCGCTGGACTGACGGGCAGGTTGCGCGCCGTAGAGTTACTTCAGGGCGCGGAAACGGGCGCTGAACAGCCCCTCGCGGCCGGCTTTCGGTCCGCGATCAGTGATCGTCATGCGGCCTCGCGTGTATGGGCCGACAGCCTGAGTGAACGAGCCGAGCGTAAGCCGGACGGGCGGAAGCTCGCCGGGTCCTCTCGCAGGACCAAGGGCGTGGATCTTCGTCTGAACCGAGCGCAGTGCAAGCTCGAGGCGGTCGGGGTGGACCGTGACGACGAGATAGTTGATCTCGTCCGTGACGCCGGGGAGGGAGCCGGTCACCACCTGGGTGCCGCCGTCCTTGTACGTCGCGCTGACGTCGTGGTACTCCCCCGCGAGATAGAGGTTCGAGCCTCCGTTGCTGAGCGCACCCCAGAGTTCTGAGCCTCCTCCACCCGGAACGCGCAGCGAAGACGTGTTGCGCAGCCAGGTCGCCGCCAGCACAGGCGTGTGGCCCATGGTGACCACGTGGGACGCGTCCGACTTCAGCTGCCCGCGCAGCCAATCGAGCTGCTGACCGGTTACACCGATCGCCACGGGGCCTGCCGGGCGGTGCTGCTCAAAGGGGTCGAGTGCGACCAACTGAAGATTCTTGTGGCGGATCGAATAGGCGGCGCTTCCGGGGCCTAGGGTGGCGTTTGGCGGTATGGCGAGCTCCCTGATGAACGTCGCGCGGTACTCGGGGATGAGCGCACGCTTCGCGGCGTTCCACGGGTTGTCCCCGATCTCATGGTCACCGATCGAGGCGTAAATCGTCTCGAGCCCGTGAGCCTTCATGCGTGCCTTCCAGGCCTGGAAATACTTCACGCCTTGCTGGCGAATGTTCTCGGCTCCACCCGTCGACCAGTAGCCGTTCACGAGGTCGCCGGGCACCGCGACGAAGTCTGGCTGCTCTTTGGCGACCTCATCGAGCACGTACCCCAACACCGGGTCCCAGTTGGGGTCCGGGTAGTCGATGTCCTGATTGAGGAAGTCCGGCATCACCACGAACTTCCATGGAGCGGTTTGGTCCGCGGCCTTGGCGGCCTTCGTCTTTGGCGCCTGTGGTCGCGTGATCGGCAGTGCCGTGCGGCGATCGAGCTTCGCACCTTCGAAGCTGGTCCCGCCGATGCGCGCGCCGATGAAGCCGGTGGCGCGCAGATTGGCGCGCGTGAATGACGCGCCGCGAAGGTCTGCTCGACTCAGGTCCGCGCTGTGGAGATCGACACCGGAGAGATCCACTCGTCGCAGGTCTGCGCCGTTGAGCACCGTCTCGCGGAAGTTCGTCCCTCGTACCGTCGCGCCGAACATCTTCGCTCGGACGAGCAACGCACGCCCCATTCGCGCGCGATTGAGGATCGCGCCGCGCAGATTGGCTCGACTGAGATCGGCTCCACGCAGATCAGCGCGTGTGAGGTTGGCGCCGCGTAGATCCGCGCGTCGGAGATTCGCGCCCCGGAGATCCACTCGAACCAGGTTGGCACCGGAGAGCTTCGCGAGCTCCAAATCGGCTCCGCGCATGTCGCGCTTGGCGGCGGCCTCCTGGGTCGCGGCACTCGCCGGTGTGGGCACCGGAGTAAAGAGCCCAACCGCAACAACGGCTGCGGTTGCGATCAGAATGGAATGGAAGGCTGGGGATCGAGTCACACGGAATGCCTCAAGCGGCGCACTATCCAACCATGTTCGCGCCTCCGTTTGGCATCTCACCTTCGTACAGGATCACTCATCGTTCACGGATTCGTCATTCCTTGGCCCTCCGCCGCCCCGGTCGCGGCGTTTTCCCGTCCGCGAGCGGACTCAGAGGCTCTCGAGCAGGGTGGTCGACTTGGCTACACGCGGCTTCGCGCCGATCGCCGAATTCCGTTCGATCGCCCGTTCGAGGTGTCCTCCGGCGACATCCGGGCGGCCTGCGGTGATCGCGAGTTGCCGCGATAGTGCTCGGTCGAGCCGAGGCAATAGGCCGCACGCGCAATCGTCGGATAGAGCTCGGCGTAGGGGAGCAGCCGGGTGTAGTTGGCGTCAGCGGCGCCGGCGTCACCGAGCGCGCTGCTGGCCTCAGTGGCATCGATCGCGACGTGTCAGTTCGGGCCCGTTCGGGCCTCCGGGATGCCCGAGGAGACGTCATCGTCCCAGATCTCGCGGGCCTCATCGAGCTTGCCGCGTTTGGCGAGTGGCCAACTCGACCATGGCCGCCAAAGGGGGCTCGAGGCCGCCCGTCGCCGTGCTTCATCAAGGTCGACCCCTCGAACTTGTCTGAGTCGGCGAGCGCCGAGATCTCTTGAACGAGCACATGCATGTCGACGTCGCGGCTCTGAGCCTGTCGTCCAAGACGCAGCGCCTCGGCGCGATGGGCCGTGGGGATCTCGAAGTCACCACGAAGGCCGGCCACCGCCCCCCGCCAAAGAGGCACGTACCAGGAGTAGTGGGGCAGCCCCAGCTCGGCGGCCGGTTGCTCGTAGGCGTCGATCTGGTCTTCGAGTTCCTCGACCCGCCCGAGTTCCATCAGGTCGACCACCCGCCAGTTCTGGGCCTGGAGGAGGCTCTCGGCGTCATCGTTTTGCCGCGCGGCCGAGACCATCTCCTCCGACACTCGGAGCCGTTCGGCGGCGCGCACCGGCTCCCAGATCGCGCCGCGTCGCGCCGAGAGAGCGAACGCGACCGCAGACCAATCGCTGCCATCGCGTGCCAGTGCCAGGGCTTCGGTGCTGAGGGCATCGGCACGATCGGGATCTGCATAGAGGACCTCCGTAGCGAGCCGGGCGATCAGCCGCGCGCGAGCGTCGGTTGCCCCGGCGGGCACGGCGGCCAGCGCCCCCTCAAGCATTGCGACCGTCCGCTCATCGGGCTCGGCAACCACCAGGCCTAGGCCACTCTCCCGGCGACGAGACCGAGCGCTTCATGCACGGCTGGGGCGTGCTGCACTGTCTCGAGGTGGGAGAGCATGAGCACGAGCATTCCGCGGAGACCGGCACGCTAATGCGGCCCTCGACGCTGGAGCGCTACGCGACCGAGGCCGGATTCTCCGTCGTTGAGGTGCTACCGATCGAGAACGACTTCTGGCGCTTCTACCGACTGACGCCTTGACGACGTTTTTCCGGTAAGGATCGACGGATAGAGTCATGAGCGCCGCCGCGGGTGGCGCTCATGCACCAGGACCTCCTCAGCGACCTCGCACTCATTCTCGTGCTTGCCGTCGGAGCTCAGGTTCTGGCCGTGAGATTGCGACTGCCGTCGATTCTCATCCTCCTCATCGTGGGGTTTGGCGCGGCCGAGTTGGACGTGGTCAACCCCGCGGCGCTCGACAGCGACATCTTGCTGCCGCTGGTGACCCTGGCCGTCGGGCTGATTCTGTTTGAGGGTGGCCTGACGCTGCACCTGCGCGATCTGCGCGAAGACGCGCCCCGGGTGGTGCTCCGCCTCCTCACTCTCGGCGTGTTGTTGACGTGGCTGATCGGGTCAGTGGCGGCCCACTTCATCTTCGATCTGGGCTGGAGTCTCTCGTTCCTGCTCGGCGCGGTGCTCGTGGTGACCGGGCCCACCGTTGTCCTGCCGTTGCTCAAACACCTTCATCTCAGCGGCCGGGTCGAGTCGATCCTGCGGTGGGAGGGGATCGTCGTCGATCCCATCGGTGCACTGCTTGCGGTCCTCGTCTTTGGAGCGGTTCGCGCCGGCCAGAGCCCGACGCTGCCCGAGGCGGTCCTGGAGTTCGCGGGCACGACGGGGGTGGGCGCGCTCGTGGGGGTTGGCGCGGCAATCGTCTTGATCGTCTTGATCCGCCGTGCACGTCTTGGCGACAACCAGGAGGTAGCGGCCACGATTTCCTTGGTGATCGCGGCGATCGCCGTGGCCAACGCGCTCGCCGCGGAGTCCGGACTGGTCGCGGCGACGCTCATGGGGATCGTCATCGCCAACGCCGAGGGCGCGAAGGTCCAGCACATCCGCGTCTTCAAGGAGAACATCGGTCTCCTGCTGACCGGGGTCCTGTTCATCGTGCTCGCGGGTCGCGTCGAGTGGTCCGACATCCAGTCGGTGGGCTGGGAGGTGCTGCTGTTTGTCGCCGTCCTGGTGCTGGTCGCGCGACCATTGTCGACCTTCGTGTCGACCTGGGGCTCCAGTCTTGAGCCGCGGGAGAGCGCGCTCATCGCGTGGATGGCTCCGCGTGGCATCGTGGCCGCCGCCGTGGCATCGATCTTCGCCGTCGAGCTGACGGAGGGGGAGAACCCCATCGAGGGTGCCGAGTTGCTCACACCGGTCACCTTCGTGGTGATCGTGGCCACGGTCGCCATCTATGGGCTCTCCGCGGGTTGGCTCGCGAGAGGTCTCGGACTGGTGCACTCCGGACCGACTCGGCTGCTGATCGCGGGCTCCCATGGCTGGGGCAGGAGCATCGCGGCGGAGCTGCGACGCCACGGCATTCCGGTAAAGATGTGGGCCACCCGGCCCGAGAACGAGCAGCTGGCGCTTCAGGCGAAGCTCGATGTGCGCGGCGGCGACCTGTTGCAGGATCGGCCGGTCGAGGGAGAGGAGGCCGACATCGCCGTCCTGATGACTGACAACAGCGAGTTCAACGGCCTGGCGGCTCTGCACCTACGGGAGCACGTTCGTCCGAACAACATCTTCCAGCTTGCCTCGAAGACCGCCGGCTCCCAGCGGGCCCCGGTGGCCTTCGATCCGGGCATGACTTTCGATCGCTTGGACGGCTGGTTCAGCTCAGGGGCCACGATCAAGAGTCAGTACGTCGAGGACGAAGACGAATACGCGGCGGGACCCGACGATGTCCCGCTGTTCGTCGTTACCCCCGGTCGCGCTGTAAGGGTTGTGACGAGACGTGGCGAAGTTGACGCTAAGCCCGGTCAAGTGGTGATAGCCCTGGAGCGCGCCGTCACGAGCGCAGCCCCAGGGGTGGAGACGACTCCGACCGCGGAGGAGGGCCAATGACGATCGAAGACGTCATCTACGGACAAGCATGGGCGAGTGTGTTGGCCCTGGCAGCAGCGGTGATCATCGCTCTGTTCGCACTCTCGGCGCGCATGGGTCTGATTTCGGTTCAGCCGTCGCTTCGCCAGTTGGCGCGGGTCGGATTCCTGCCGGCTGCAGCAGCGGTGGCGGTAATCGCGACCTGGGGCAGCCTCTATTTGTCCGAGGTCGCCAACTTCCTCCCGTGTGAGTACTGCTGGTATCAGCGGATCGCGATGTACCCACTGGCGCTGATATTGGTCATCGCGGCCGTCACTCGCGATCTGCGGATCTGGCGCTACGCGCTTCCGCTTGCCGTGATCGGAGCGGGAGTCAGCATCTACCACTACTGGCTGCAGGAGAATCCCGACGGCCCCGCCGCGTGTTCGGCGGGAGTTCCGTGCAGCGTGAGGTATGTCGACGAGCTCGGTTTCGTATCGATTCCGTGGATGGCGATGAGCGCGTTCATCTTGATCGCCGTGTTGCTCGTGGTCGCTCGCGCGGTCGGCGCCGCACCGAACGGGGGGGATGGCGAAACCGTTCGTTTGGAGGGTGATGAGGCAGAGGTGGACGGTAAGGTCCCCGACGCCCCATGGAAGTCCGCGTCCTCCCCGCGACAGAGCTGAGTTCGGCCCAGGTCGATCACTGGGCGGCCTTACAGGCCGGCCAACCAGCTCTTGAGAGTCCTTTCTTTCGACCCGAGTACGTGCTCGCGCTCGCTGAGGTGCGCCCAGATGTCCGGGTCGCGGTCATCGGCGGGGGGCCCGAGCCGCTGGGGTTCTTGCCGTTGCAGCCGGGGCGACTCGGCCTGGCGCGCCCCGCAGGCGCGCAGCTTTCCGACTATCAAGGCCTGATCCTCACTCCCGGCGTTGAAGTTGCGTTGGACGGCCTCCTCGAGCGCTGCGGCATTCACGCGTTGAGCTTCGATCATGTGCCCGACTCGCAGGCAAGCTTCCGTAATCACGCGACCTTCCGTGCGAGCTCCCCGATCATGTCGATGCCCGACGGGTTTGAGGCCTACAAGAGCTCGGGCGGCAGCATCGGTCGTCAGCTGTCGCAGATCCGCAGACGTCGCAAGCAGTTGGTCAAAGAGATCGGTGAGCCTCG
>CAMYIK010000043.1 GCA_947258365.1 uncultured Thermoleophilia bacterium
TCCATGCGAACCGTGGCCTTGGCAGCGATGTCGTGATCAGCGCGATTGAGCATCCGTCTACCGTGGCCGCCGCCAAGACCGCCACGGCGGAGCGCGGCAACCTCGCCGAGGTGCCGGTCGACTCAGAGGGTCGCGTGGAAGCCGCCGCATTTGGAAACGCGGTCACGACTGAGGTCGCCGTCGCCTCTGTCGTTCATGGACAGCCGGACATCGGCACCCTCCAAGACGTTGCCGCGCTGAGCCGAGCCGCCCGCGCGTCACGCGCCGATCTTCGTCTGCACGTCGACGCGGGAGACACTGCCGGCCGCGTGCCGATTGACGTCCGCGCCATGGACTGTGACGCCCTAACCATCGGCGCTTGGCCGATTGGAGCTCCGCCGTGGGTGGGAGCGCTCTTCGTACGCGAAGGCGCGCGCATCACCCCGCTCATCGAAGGTGGGGTCCAGGAGCACGGAAAACGCTCCGGGGCCGAGGCGCTTCCCGCCATTGCCGCCCTCGGTTTCGCTGCTCAGGCCGCTGCAGCCAACCTCGAGGCACGCGCCGCCCGCCTCTGCATGCTTGGAGAGCGCCTAATCGAGGGTCTGCTTAACGTGGAGGACGTGAGACTCAATGGCCCCCGAGAAGATCGCACGCCCGGCAGCGTGCACGTATCCGCGGGGGATGTCGAAGCGGAGACGCTCGTTTTGGCGCTGTCTACCCGAGGCGTTGCCGCCTCTCCGGGATCCGCCTGCACGGCCTACGCGGGTAAGGCCGCTCCCGCGCTGGAGGCCATCGGCCTGGAGCCACCGTGGACCCAGTCCGCGGTCCTCTTCACGCTTGGGGATGCGACGACCGAGGCAGAGATCGACCATGCGATCGCCTCGTTCGCTGAAGTCCTGGCCGAGTTCCGACCGCTGAGCCCCGTCCGTCGATGAGCACGCGCACCGTCGATGCGCTCGGCACGTACTGCCCCGTGCCGATTCATCTCATCGCGCGGGCGATCACGACCGTGGCGCCCGGCGAGGATGTAACCCTGTTCGCCGACGACCCCTTGGTCGAGATCGACCTCCCGGCGTGGTGCCACGAAAGTGGCAACGAGCTCATCGAGCTCGTTGCCACCGCCGGCGAATACCGTGGCGTGGTGCGGCGCCCCGCCTGAAGCTCTAGCTGCGCACCGTCCGAGGCGCGGCGCTCTCGAGCACCCGCGTCATCCGCGAGGCGACTCCGCCGAAGTCTTCCCACTGGCGCAGCTTGCCGCCCTTGGCCTGTGTCACCTCAAACGGCAGGGGAAGGTCAAACTGGTCAGCACGCCGACGAAGCGGTGTGATGAGTAGGCCGGGAAGCTGATTCGGTGACACATCGGGCTCCACAGCGAGCTCCTTTGCGACGAGCGCCCGACCTGTCGCCTCGCTCCACCCCACCTCAACATCGGATCGCGTGAACAAGACCGCACTCGGCTCGGTGCGGAACGAGCTCCCACTCGGTGGCCCGGTTGCAACAGTGGTCGCACCCTCCGCAGGCATGGCTGCCTCGGACTGAGGATCATCGCCGCAGCCGGCAGAAACCACTGCAGCGAGTAGAAAGAGTGCCAATCCGCGTCGAATCATCGGAGTCCGACTCCTCAGAAATGGCGAGGCCTGCCGATTGCACACCGATTCGCCCCCTCTTGTCGAGTCTCCCGCGGGTTCCCACGGAGGATTTGCAGAGAGCCCGACGGCCGCCTGGCCAGGGCGCACCGCGGGAGCTGCTACTCCCTGCTGCCCACTTCGTCGTAGATCATGTTGAACAGCTGCTGCTGATTCCGAGTCTGCGTGATGACCTCGCCGGGACCTGTGAAATCGAACACGAAGCCCTCACCGCTTTTCAGGCTCTCGATTGTGCGGCCACTGGCGGCCCGGCGCAGGCTCCATTCGACCGTCTCGGGGAAGGCGACCACATGGCCGCTGTCGATGACGACCTGCTCGCCCTCGCTGAGACTGACCGAGTCCAGAGCCCCGTACGAGCCGGCGACGACGGTGCCTTCGCCCGTTGCGCGGACCATGAAACCTCCTTCACCGCCGAAAAGAGACTTGAAGCCCTTCCACTTCGCGTCGACATCGACGCCCGCCTCGGAGGCGATGAAGTTACCGCGCTCCATGAACCAGGCGGTGTCCGCACCTACGTCGATCGTCATCATGTCGCCGGGCAGCGCCGCAGCCACGTCGACCCAGCCCCCCGAGCTGGGCGCAATGTAGGTCGTGATGAAGAACGACTCACCACCAAGAACTCCCCTCCGAAGGGATTTCATGAGACCGCCCTGCATCTTCGCGTCCAGCTCCACACCGGCCGAGGTGGCGAACATGGCGCCAGCCTCGACGCGGACCTCCTCTGAAGGAGACAGGTTGCAGCGGGCGGCCGCGAAACTCGGGGCGTGGCGGATCTCGACGTTCATTTTCGGGCTCCTGAGCGGTCGTCTGAGTGTGTCCCATCGTGGCAAGCGCGACGGCCCACCCGAAGCGCCTTCTCCGAATGGCGCGATTTCGACACGTTGAGCTAGAGAGAGTCGAGTCCGCGGGCGAAGGCGAAGTAGTCGGGTTCGCTGAACAGCACGAAGCGGATCTCATCGAGCGCCGAGCGCTCAGCGCTGCGCGCGACCGAAAGCGCGAGTGGCGCGGCGCGGTTGATCGGGAATCCGTAAACGCCACATGAGATGGCGGGAAAGGCAATCGAGCGGCAACCGCGCTCAAGCGCCAAATCGATAGCCCGGGTGTGACAGCGCACCAGCGCCGCCTCTTCCCCCTCCAGCCCGCCAAGCCAGACGGGGCCGACCGCGTGGAAGATGTGGTCGGCGAACAGGTCACCGGCCGAGGTCGCGACAGCGTCTCCCGTCTCACAACCATCGAAGGCCTGGCACTCCTGCATCACGCTGGGACCCGCGCTGCGATGGATGGCACCATCAACGCCTCCACCGCCAAGGAGGCCTTCATTCGCGGCGTTGACGATGGCGTCGACGCGCTGGGTGGTGATGTCGCCTTGGGTGAGAATGGTCTTCGCCATAGGCGAAGACCTTAGGCGGCCCGCGCGATCGCCATCAAACTGACGGGGTCGAGGGAGGCGCCGCCAACGAGCGCTCCATCGATATCCGGCTGCGCCAACAGCTCGGCGGCGTTCTCGGGTTTCACCGAGCCGCCGTAGAGCACGCGCACGGCGTTCGCGTCAACGAACTCCCCCGCGATCGAGCGAACATGAGCGCAGGCCTCTTGAGCGATTTCGGGGGTCGCGGTCTTCCCCGTACCAATCGCCCAGATCGGCTCGTAGGCGATGGAAAGTCCTTCTGCCTGATCCGCCGTGACGTCGGCCAGCGCGACGCGCACCTGTGTGGCGAGCCACGATTCGGTCTCCCCCGCCTCACGCTGCTTCAGGGACTCCCCGACACAGAGGATCGCGCGGAGTCCACTACCCAGAGCGCGCTGCACCTTCGCGGCGACGCGGGCGTCCGTTTCGCCTGCCTCCCGACGCTCGGAGTGCCCGATGATCGCGCCCTCCGCGCCTGCAGCCGCGATCATGGCGGCGGAGATCTCACCGGTGTGTGCACCCGATGCCTGCTCGTGCACGTCCTGCGCCGCGATCCACACCGGGCTGGTCGCGAAACCTTGCGCGACCGTCTCGAGCGCGGTGAACGGCGGGCAGACCGCGATCTCGGCTGCGGGAGCGTCGCCCTGCACGAGCAACGAGCAAAACTCCGACGCGAACTCCCGCGCTTCGTGGGAGGTCATGTGCATCTTCCAGTTGCCCGCCACGAGCGGGATACGTCTACTCATGCGCTTGGAAGGGCGGCAACGCCCGGAAGAGTTTTGCCTTCAAGGAGTTCCAGAGCGGCCCCGCCGCCCGTTGAGACGTGAGTGAACTCTCGCGCGAGTCCCATCTGAGCGACCGCGGCACCAGAGTCGCCGCCGCCCACAACGGTGTCTGCACTCGCCTCGGCCATGGCCTTGGCAACCGCCCGAGTGCCTTCGGCAAAGGGCGGGATCTCGAAAGCCCCCATAGGGCCGTTCCACAAGACGGTCTCGGCCTTGCTGATCGCCTCGGAATAGCTCGCCGAGGCCTGAGGACCGATGTCGACGCCCATCCACTTGGCGGGGATGCTGTCGCTTGGCACGACTCGCAAAGCGGCATCGGCCTCGAAACGGTCGGCGATCAGAACGTCGACGGGAAGCTGCAGCATGCAGTTGAGCTGGACAGCGCGCTCCTGCAGGGCTCGGGCCATCTGCTGCCCTTCCTCGCCCTCATGCAGCGATGAGCCAACCGAGTCGCCCATCGCCGCGAGGAAAGTGAAGCACATCGCCCCACCGATGATCACCCGATCACAGCGCTCGAGCAGAGACTCGATCAGGGGCAGTTTGTCGCTGACCTTGGAGCCACCGAGTACCGCGACGAACGGCGGCTTTGGGTTGGCGAGGAGGCCGCCGAGCACGTCTACCTCGCGGGCGAGAAGAAGTCCCGCTCGGGATGGCAGCAGCCGTGCCACACCTTCCGTGGACGCATGGGCGCGATGGGCCGCGCCAAAGGCGTCATTGACGTAGTGCGTGAAGCCGTCGGCGAGTTGGGCGGCGAATTTCGGGTCGTTCGCCTCCTCGCCTTCGTGAAAGCGCGTGTTCTCGAGCATCACCACCTGACCGGCGCTGAGCCCGCTGACGCGGCGTTTCACATCTGGGCCCACGCAGTCAGACAGCAGCTCGACACTCTGGCCCAGCAGATCCCCCAAGCGGACGGCGCAGGGGCCAAGGCTGAACTCCGGGTTGACCTTGCCCTTGGGACGACCGAGGTGAGAGCAGACCGCTACGCCGGCGCCGGCCTCGAGCAGAGCGGCGATGGTGGGCACGGACGCGCGAATGCGCGCGTCGTCGGTGACCTTCTGGCCATCGAGCGGCGCGTTGAGATCCGCGCGAACCAGCACACGAGCCCCGGCCCAGTCAGGGCCGGGGTCCTCAAGCGAAAGAGGGCGCGCCACTAGCCCGCCATGTGGGCGACGAGGTCGACCACGCGCTTGCTGTAGCCCCACTCGTTGTCGTACCAGGAGATCAGCTTGACGGTGTTGCCCTGCACCATCGTGAGCTGCGCGTCGAGAATCGACGAGTGCGGGTCACCGATGATGTCCTTGGACACGATCGGGTCCTCGGTGTACGCCAGGATGCCCTTCATCAAGCCCTCAGACGCGGCCTTGAACGCCGCATTGACCTCTTCGACGCTGGCCTCACGACCGATCTGAGCGGTGAGATCGACGACCGAGCCGTTAGGCGTTGGCACACGCAGCGCCATGCCGTCGAGCTTGCCCTTCATCTCCGGCATGACCTCGCCAATCGCGCGTGCGGCGCCGGTGGAAGTCGGAATGATCGACTCTGCCGCGGCACGAGCGCGCCGGAGGTCCTTATGCGGGTAGTCCAGGATGCGCTGGTCGTTGGTGTACGAGTGACACGTGGTCATCAAGCCGCGTTCGAAGCCGAACTCGTCCCTCAAGACCTTGACCAGCGGGGCGAGACAGTTGGTGGTGCACGAGGCGTTGCTGACGATGTGATGTGAGCCGGCTTCGTACTCGTCGTCGTTGACTCCCAGCACCATCGTCAGGTCCGGATTCTTGGCGGGTGCGGAGATGACGACCTTCTTGGCGCCGGCGTCGATGTGCGCCTGGGAAGCCTCGCCGCTCGCGAAGAAGCCGGTGCTCTCGACAACGACCTCTACGCCGAGCTCGCCCCATGGCAGCTCCGCCGGGTCACGCTGTGAGAGGACCTTGATCGGCTTTCCGTCGACGATGATCTCGCCCTCGGAATGGGAGATCTCGCCCGGGTAGCGACCGAAGATGGAATCGTAGTCGAGCAGGTGGGCAAGCGTCGCGGAGTCGGTCAGATCGTTGACGGCAACGATCTCGACGTCGTCGACGTCCGCAGCCGCACGGAAGACGTTGCGGCCAATTCGCCCGAAGCCGTTGATACCGACGCGTACGCTCATGTGTGCCTTTCTTGGGTCCGTCGTAGAGCGGGTTGACAGTACCACGACTGCCGCGCCGGCCTGGCGCGGAAATCATCCCTTAAGCCGAGGTTTCATGCGGGTTCTCGTGCCTCTTGTGACAACCGTCCTAGCCGCCATCGCGGGATGCGCGGGCGATGATCCCCGTGCCGAGCCGGCGCCGCGAGGGCCGGACAGCGCTGAGGTCGTGCGGGTCGTGGACGGAGACACCGTGATCGTCCGCGATGCCGAAGGGGAGTCGACGATTCGGCTTCTGGGCATCGACACGCCGGAGTCGGTGAAACCCGACTCCCCTGTCGAGTGCTTCGGGCCGGAGGCGTCGGACCGTGCCAAAGAGCTGCTACCCCGTGGTGCGGGCGTCCGGATCGAAACAGACGCCTCTCAAGACCGCATCGACGACTTCGGTCGCACGCTGGCCTACGTGTTCAGCGAGGGAGACGACCGCTCAGTCAACGAGCAACTCGTCGATGAGGGCTTCGCGCGGGTCTTCATCTCGCGAGGTGAGCCATTCCGGCTCGAGCCACGCTTCACGGATCTCGAGGAGTCAGCCCGCGATGCCGGCAGAGGCCTCTGGGGCGCGTGCCAGCTCGCCGGCGACATCAGCGACGGCATCTCCCCGAACGGACGTGACTGCCCGAACGACCATCCGATCAAGGGCAACCTGCCGAGCCGCGTTTACCACCAGGACGGGGATCCGGACTACGGCAACGTAAACCCGGAGCGATGCTTCACCAATGCCGCCTCCGCGGAAGCCGACGGTTTTCGGGCGCCAGCCAACCGGCCCTAGTTCGCCCAAGCACGACTTCGGGGGCCCGCCAGGGCCCCCGAAGCAACTCGTCACTCGTATGCGGTGAGAGTTACTCGCCGCTCGGAGTGATGGCAGCAGCGACCTTGCCGCTGATGATGCCGAGGATCACGCCACAGACGAGGCTGACCCACGTGCTGAACCACACCCATGGCCATGGGGTGGAAATCAAACCGACGAAGGCACCGAGACCGGCGTTGTCGCCTTCAGCGGCAGTAACACCTTCGACGCCAAGACCAGCCTGGAAAGCGGCCAGCTCGTCGCCTGCTCCGCCACCGTCCTCGACATAACCGTCGAGGCCGGTTGCGATCCACCAGAGGAAAGTGGCTGCGAAACACGGGAAAGTACCCGCGACGTAGTACCAGTCACCGGCGATAAGGACGGCAACCAGAACGAAGGCTGCGATTCCGACCCAGAGGGAGATGCCCCAGAAGTCGGGAGCGTCGGCCGTCTGGAATGCAAGCGGAATCGTGACCAGCGCGGCGACGGAACCGAAGATCGACGCGATGAAGATCTTGCCGAAGGCGGCGTTGTCACCACCCGCAGCAAAGAACAGACCCCACGTGATGAACGCGGTAGGAAGAATGAGGTGGAAGTTCTCCGGCATACCAAACTCGCCGAAGACCTGGTCCTCAACCGTTACCCAGTGAAAAGTGAAGTTCAGAGAAAGCTCGGTCCAGAGGAACGAGAGCACTCCGATCGTCACTGCGAGAGGCAGAATTGCCTTCGCTCGTGCACCCATGTGAACGTACTCCTTAAGAGAGAGAACGGATCCACGCAGCCGAGTACGAGAGAACGAAAATGACCGACTGCGAGACGGACGGCGGAGCGAGCCTGAACCGGGCCAGCGTCGGCTGACCCTTAATGGCACAAGACTCCGGGAGTCGGTACCTCCGTGCGCCGAGCCCCCCCATCGCGCGGCCGCAGTCTACGGTCCGCCAAGTGTTCGTAGCAACCCGCACTTACACCGCAAATTCCCACCCATAGTGCGCAAAAACCGCGCATTTAGCGCGTTATGGGCCCGTTAAGGAGGCTCCTGTAGCTCTGTTAAGGGGTAGCTGAAGGCAGCCCGGCGGGCTCTGCCAATGACACGAGAAGGTCTGCCAGTGCCTCAGGCCGGTGGCGAACTGCCTGACCTCGCTCCGCGAGATCGCCCTCGACGACCTTTACGCCCTGGGCCAAGAGCGCCTTGTGATCGACCTTGACGGGCTCCTGCCCCTCCAGGGCGTAGGCGGCTACAGCCGCCGGATCGAGTGGTCCGTTGTTGACCACGATGAGGTCGACGCTGTCCGGGGCGGACTCCAGCACACGCTCGAGGTGGTCCGAGGCCGAGAACCCATCGGTCTCCCCCGGCTGGGTCATGACGTTGCAGACGTAGACCCGCACACCATGGGTCTCGCGAACCGCCTCGGCGATCTCAGGAACGGCGAGATGGGGCAGGACACTCGTAAAGAGACTTCCGGGGCCGAGCAACAGCAGGTCGGCGCCATAGATCGCTTCCACCGCGGGGGGGTGCGCGGGCGGGCTCATTGGCTCCAGCCACATTCGGCGGCACGCACCCTCGCCGGCCGTGATGGCCGACTCGCCCTTCACGCGACGGCCATCGGCCCGCTCCGCCCAGAGGCTCACCTCCGAGAGAGTCGAGGGCAGCACCTGACCACGCACCCGGAGCACGTGCGACGACTCCTCGATAGCCCGATCGAAACCACCAGCGACGTTCGAGAGTGCCGCCAGGAAGAGATTGCCGAATGAGTGCCCCGACAGCTCGCCATCCTGGAAGCGGTATTGGAACAGCTGGCCGAGCAGAGACTCGTCGTCGGCCAAAGCGACGAGACAGTTCCGAACGTCTCCAGGCGGCAACACACCGAGGTCACGGCGGAGCCGCCCAGAGGAACCTCCGTCGTCGCCAACCGTGACCACCGCGGTGATGTCCACCGACTCGCGCTTCAGCCCGCGCAGAAGCGCCGCCAGACCGGTGCCGCCGCCGAGCGCGGTGATCGCGAGCCGATCCGACACCTACTGCCCCTCTCCGTCCGCCGGCGGATCCGTGGGCACCTGGACATCGCGGTGCGCGACGGTGACGTTGAACCCGTCGCGGTAGCGCTCGCCCATGAGCCGGGCCAAATAGACGCTTCGATGCCGACCGCCCGTGCAGCCGAAGCCGACAACGAGATGGCTCTTGCCTTCTCGTTCGTACGCTGGGAGCAACAGATCGAGTAGCCCCTCGAGCCGCTCGCGGAACTCATCCCACAGAGGATCGCGGCGAATGAGCTCGGTCACCCGCGCATCAGCCCCCGTAAGAGGTTTGAGCTCTTCGACGTAGTGAGGGTTCTTCAGGAAGCGCACGTCGAAGACCAGGTCGGCGTCGCGCGGCGGCCCGTGTTTGAAGCCGAATGAACTGAAGGTCACGAGCAGGCGCCGGGTGTCCCCCGGGCGCATCACCGATTCGGCGGCGGCGCGACGGAGTTCCCAGATGTTGAGCTCGGTCGTGTCGATCACGATGTCAGCGCGCGCGCGGATGTCCGCGACAAGAGCGCGCTCGCGCGCGACTCCCTCGCGCACCTCGCCGCCCTCGGCCAGAGGATGCCGTCGCCGCGTCTCCCTGTAGCGATCGACCAACGCGTCGTCATCTGCTTCTAGAAAGAGAACTGTGACGTTGAACTCACCTGATGCGGAAATGCGATCGAGTTCACGCAGTAGGCCGTCAAAGAACGCACCACCCCGGGCGTCACAGACCACCGCGGCGCGTTCGACCTGGCTGCCTTCGAGCGCAAACAAGTCGGCCAGAGCGGGCAGCAGTCGCGGCGGAAGATTGTCGATACAGAACCAGCCGGCGTCCTCGAAAGCGCCCATGGCATGGGTCTTCCCGGCGCCGCTCATCCCGGTGATGAGCGTGAGCTCCACGGTTGACGTCTCAGGGTCGGTTGTGTCCATCTCCCCCTTCGTAGCACGGGAATCGGATCTCGCCTGCGTCCATGATGTGTTCGTGGTGGCCCTAACGCGCCACGCGAGAGACCGAGGCCCCCGTGCGGTTCAGGTGGTCGTAGATCGTGCGCGCCACCTTGGCGGGTAGCCCAGGCACCGCCTCAAGCTCCTCGCGATCGGCCGAGAGAATGCGCTCAGGGGTCTTGAAGTGCTCGATCAAGAGGCGTCGACGTACTGGACCGACGCCGGGCAAACCGTCAAGGGCGCTCTCGGTCATCCCTCCCCCGCGCCTGCGGCGATGGTGACGCAGCGCAAAGCGGTGAGCCTCGTCTCGGATGCTCTGCAGCAGCCGCAGCCCGGAGGAATTTTCCGGCAGCAGCAACGGGTCGGACTGACCGGGCCGGAAGACCTCCTCCAGTCGCTTGGCGAGGCCGATCATGGGTACACCGTCGACCTTGGCTTCCGCGAATCCGCGCCCGGCGGCCGCGAGCTGCCCCTTCCCGCCGTCGATCACGATCAGCCCGGGCCGAGTCCCGAACGAGGCGTCGGTCTCCTCGTAGCCATTCGCCAGGTGTCTGCCGCGCCGGGTCAGAGCTTCTTCCATGCGAGCAAAGTCGTCGGGCCCGCCGTCGTACCGCAACACGAAGCTGCGGTAGTGACTCTTCTCCGGCGCGCCGTCGTGAAAGACGACCATTGACGCAACCGCGTGAGTCGCCCCGAGGTTGCTGATGTCGTAGCACTCGATTCGTGCGGGCGGCGCCGGCAGATCGAGGGCTTCCGCGAGCTCGGACAGCGCCTCGCGCCGCCCAAGTCGTGCGCGTTCGTGACGCAGGCGATCCTGATCCAGCGCGAACCTCGCGTTGCGAGCAGCGAGCTCACTGAGCTTCCGCTTGTCTCCGCGCTCAGGCGAGCGCACCTCTACGGCGGAGCCACGGCGCTCGGTAAGGAGCGCCTCCAACGCGGAAAGGTCACCAGACTCGCGTGGCACCACGACGAGCGGCGGGATCGCCAAGGCCATGGCGTAGTACTCGAGAGCGAACTGCTCAAGGACCTGGTCGGCTCCACGCTCGGCCCCCGCCTCCACGAAGAACGACTGGCGATCCTGAAGGACGCCGTCTCGCACCTGAAGGACCTGCACATTGGCGGTGTCGCCCTCGAGGGCAACGCCAAGGACGTCGGCGGTACCTACGGAGCCCGTCGTGGCCGACTGGCGCTCCATGAGGTGCTTCACCGCGGAAAGCCGGTCTCTCAGTACGGCGGCCCGTTCGTACTGCTTGCGATCGGCGGCGATCGCCATCTCGTGTTCGAGCTCGTCTTCCAGATGACGGTAGCGCCCACTCAGGAAGTCGATCGTCTGGTCGATCAGGACCCGATAGTCATCCTTCGAGATGTAGCCGACACACGGCGCCATGCAGCGTTTGATGTGGTAGTCGAGGCACGGCACACCGGAGGGACGACCCGGCTCTTTCCCCTCACATGGCCGGTTGGGAAAGATCCGCCCGATCGCGTTAAGGGTTTCTCGCACTTTGGAAGCGTTGGAGAACGGCCCGAAGTAGACCCGCTCGCGCCGATGTCGTTCGCGGGTGAAGTAGACCCGCGGAAACTCCTCATCGAGGCTGATCGCGATGTACGGATAGCTCTTGTCATCGCGCAGCTTGATGTTGAAGGCCGGCCGATGCCTCTTGACGAGGTTGTCCTCCAGGATGAGAGCCTCGGTCTCGGTCGACGTGACGACCACTTCAAGACGCGCGATCCGCCCGACCAACTCACCGACCTTGGGGTCGATGCCGGATCGAGGGCGGGGCCTCCAATCCTCCGGTAGCTCGCCCCCACCATCGCGCAGCGGGCTTCGAAAGTACGAGAGCACCCGCTTGCGGAGCGACTTCGCCTTGCCCACGTAGAGCACGGACTCGTCCGAGTCCCGAAAGAGATAGACGCCGGGGTCATTGGGCAACCCGGCGAGTTGGTCGCGGAGCGCCGCCTCGGAAGCCATCGATCGAGTATGCACCAACCAACCGGCCCTTAGCCGCGCCCTGGAACGCATAGCCGCTGCGGCCCAGGCCACCGGCCCAGATCAGTTGGTCGACGCTGAGCACCCACCTATGAGCGGGGCTCTCCTGAGACGTTGACCTTGAAGGTGCCGGCCGCGAGGTCGGTGACCGTGATTGTCGTGTCGTACTGCTTGCCGTCGCCAGGGTTTTTCAGCACGCAAGGGAAGGTCTTGTCCTCTGGCAGCACGATCGCGTCGGTGCCGCAGTCGATGACCCCTGGGGGGAACGAGAGGTCGTTCTGCTCGTTGAGTAGCTCCACTGCCGCGCTCGACGCACGCTGCACGTCGCTTGCGAGCATCAGGTTCGTGGAGCGGACGTTCAATGTGTCCCCGTCCACAATGGTCGCTGTGATGTCGATCGTGTCGCCTGACTCGGTATCCGCCGTGCAGAGGAACACATCACCTTCCTCGACCTCGCCTGGGTCGTTGCACTCGGCCGTGAGCTGGCCGAGGCCGATCTGCTCCACGAAGTCCGCTTCCTCGATCCGGTCCTCGGCCGCGTCCTTGGGGTCTTTGCCTCCGACCTGGAAGCTGACCTCACCCGAGCATCCCACGGCCACAACCGCTGTTCCCAGCAGTAGAGCGACACCCATCTTCCACCTCATGAAAATCCTCCTTGAGCGGCCGCCACCGGACGGACTACTGCGGAGTATGCCCTGCGCCTGACCCCTATTTTGAGGTGTAGACAGTTCCTACAGGCGTGGCGTACGAAGGCGCCGGCGGGTCGACCAGCAGGAAGAAGCTCCCTGCCTCAGCGAGCGCCAGGTTCCAGCAGAGGTTGCCACCGGAGGTCCCCGTTGGGATCGGGGCCTTCGCGCCGGTAACGTACTCGTCGTAGCGCGTGCCGAGCTGATTCTGGAAGGTGAACCAACCTCCCGGCAGCGATACCGGCGCGCCCGTGTCATTCACAACCTGCACCGTCAGCATGTACGGCAGGCGCCCGCCGACGACGTTCACGCTCCCACCGACCAACGGGATGATCGTGCTCGCGTCAGCGGTCGCGGCGGTGATCGTCATCGTGATGCCTGGTGCAATCTGTGCGCCGACACCAATCCCGGCGTCGGGTGTGATCTCCGGCCAATCGATTCGGTTCGCCTCGCACGTCTCATCGATGCTGCGCTCGAACAGATCCACGACCGCCGTGTCATTTCCCGGGCCGCAGTGGATGCCGTCTCTGGCACCGTCACGAGCCTCGATCCGATCATCATCCGCGCCGCCGATGATCTGATCGTTGCCGAGTCCACCAACGAGGGCGTCCGCTCCGGCTTCGCCTCGCAGAGAATCGTTGCCGGCGTCGCCGGCCAGAGAATCGTTACCCTCGCCGCCCCACATTTGATCGCGTGCCGCGCCACCGGCCATGCGGTCGGTTCCGACGCCACCGAAGATGATGTCGGCATGATCGCCGCCGCGCAGGGTGTCATCGCCGGAGCCTCCGGCGAGCCAGTCGCGACCGTGTCCACCGCGAACGATGTCGTCACCTGCGCCGCCAAGGACTCGGTCATCGCCGCGGCCTCCACCGGCAAGGTCCGGGCCGGCGCCGCCGAAGAGCCTGTCGGAGCCATTGCCGCCAAGCAGCGTTTCGACCACGCGGCCACCGGAAATACTCACGGGCTCCCCCGCGCCGGCCCAGAGGCGATCGTTGCCGGCGCCGCCAAGGATGCGGTCGGTTCCCACACCACCGAAGATGCGGTCCGCGCCGCGTCCGCCGGCAAGCAGCGGATCGTCTCCACGACCTCCGTAGATGCGGTCTGCGTCATTGCCGCCGAGGATGCTGTCGTCTCCGGTCTGGCCGCGAAGTTCATCCCGCCCCTGATTGCCGAAAATCCGATCGTCTCCGCCGCCGCCGGCAATCCGGTCATTTCCTCTAAAACCGCGGATCGTCTCACTTGCACCGGTACCGGTGAGCTGCTCATCGGCGCTGGTGCCGTCGACGTCCGCAAGCGCGATCGTGGCCACCGAAAGGCCGATGGCGAGGGAAACGGCGATGGTGCGAGTGATCATGGAGGAGAAGCTTCTGTGGGGGCGTCGTTGATCAGGATTCATCCTGACGTGACCGGCTGCAAGACCTACGGCGGCACCTCACGTGCAGCGATGTCGGAGTCCGGGTCGTTCAGGAGTGCGACGTTTGCCTTCGCCGCGGTAGCCCTCAGCCCTTCGTGACCTTCGACCAGATAGGCACCCCTGCTGCGCTCGGCTGACGCGCACCCGGCCACGTAGCCCCAGTGCCACGGCTCCCACGAATAGCGCTGTACGAAGCCAAAGCGCTGGCCGTTGGCGCTCAGCCACACCCAAGCACCAGGAGTCCCGGCGATGTCAAGCTCAGTCGCGTGGCGATGACGACTTCGCCCGGGTGGCGCGACCCATCGTGGGTCGCGATGGCGCCGGAACAGCTCCGCCTGCTCCGCGTCGCTTCTGAACCCGCTCGTAACGACGAGGTCCACGCCGACCCGTTGCGCCGCTTGGTCCATACGATCGAATGCGATCGCCACCGCAGGACAGATTGGCCTGCTGTCTCGAAACACGAGAGGACCCGTGTAGCCGCCACCGCTCGCCCGCAGGCGATCGCCGCCTCCCTCAGGCGACATCACCTGAGGGCCCGAAAACGCGCGAGCGGTGACCATGGTGCCCAAGGGGCCCGGATGCTCGACCACCACCTCGACGCGCTGGCGCTGATCGCCCGTGAGTCGCAAGGAGACCAGCCTCCCACCCGATCCACGCGTCACCTCTGCCGCGCGACGCTCCATCGCCCGGGATGCGGTGGGCTGAGGCGGTTCGGCGCTCACGCGCAGCTCCCTCGCGACGGCCAGCGCGGTGAGATCCGCAGCGGTCTGGGCTTGCGCGGCGGCAAGGTGAGCGCGCCCGAGCTGCAGTAGGCCGAATCCGAGCGCCAGCAGGATGCCGGCAACAGCCACAGCGAGGGGTAGCGCTTGACCTCGCTCGCTTCTCACGCAGGTCATCGCTCGACCGTATGGCCACACCCCTTACTCGAGTGCGCCGGACCCTCGCTGAACGCTCGCGACTATGTGACAGCCTCGCGCACTGCTTTTATCCCCGCGGATGACAGATCTCGCGTTCATCGCGGCTGGCGGCGCGGTGGGCGCGTTGGGCCGATACGCAGTGCTCTCCGCCAGCGCCAGCATGGCGGGTGGCTTTCCCTACGGAACCCTGGCCGTCAACGTGGTCGGAGCGCTGTTGATGGGGCTCTTGATCGAAGGCATCGCGCTTGGCGTCGACATGCCTGTGAGCGTCCGGCTTGGCCTTGCAGTAGGGGTGCTTGGTGCTTTCACGACCTTTTCGGCCTTCTCCTTTGACACCTACCTGCTCTACCGGGACGGGCGATTGGTCGCGGCGGCGTTCTACGTCGGCGCTTCAACCCTGTTGTCGATCGGCGCCGTATTCGCCGGGGTTGCCCTTGCTCGATCCATGGCGCGTGTGGCCGGCTGATCCCTCCCCCACCGACCTGTCGATGGATTTGACCAGCTTCACGGTAAGGGCGCGGTGTGACCTCTGTAATTTCACCCAACTGCAGGTCAGGAGTCCCGCCAATGCCCCCTAGCGTGGACGGCGATGCTTCGTAAACGCAATCTCGCGGCAATCGCCCTCGTCGCCGCCACGAGCTTGCTCGCCGGCGTCGCCAACTCCGATGCCAAGAATTTCAAGGGCACGGCCAAGGCCGACCGCGTCACCGGCACGAGCAAGGCGGACTACCTCGCGGGGAGAAGCGGCAACGACATCCTGAAGGGCCTCGCGGGCAGAGACCGCCTGCGCGGCAGCGCGGGGCGCGATCAGCTCCGCGGCGGAAACGGACGCGACCGCCTCTGGGGTGGCGCGGGACCCGACCGGCTTTACGGGGGCAAGGATCCTGACAGGGCGTACGGCGGAGCGGGTAACGACTTCGTCTACGGCGGCCTGGGCGCGGACCGCCTCTTCGGCGGAGCAGGAAACGACCGGCTGCACGGCGGGCTCGGCAGCGATCGGATGAACGGCGGACCCGGCAAGGATCGTTTCCTCGCCAGAGATCGCCGCCGCGACACCATCACCTGTGGATCGGGCCGTGACACGGTGATCGCGGATCGGTTCGACCTCACCAGCGTGGACTGTGAACAGGTCCTGCGGCCGCGGGGCGGGGTTCCCGGGCTACCCGGCAAGTCGGGCGTTGCGGTTCAAAGCGTCGTTACCGGTCTCTCAGATCCCGTCCTAGTGGCCGGTCGACCTGGGGATTCACGCCCGTACGTCGTGCTCAAGGGTGGCCAGATCCGCGTCATCAGTGGTACGAGCACGCTCGCGCAACCTTTCCTCGACGTCAGCACGCTGGTGTCGACAGGTGCCGAGCAAGGCCTATTGGGTCTCGCCTTCCATCCCCAGCACGCCCAGAACGGCCTCTTCTACGTGAACTACACCAACCGCTCGGGCGCGACCCAGATCGTGGAATACACAGCCACACCGGGTTCGGCAACGGCTGACGCCTCGAGCGCCCGTCCGCTGCTCAGCGTGCCCCAGCCCAACGACAACCACAACGGTGGCCACCTGGAGTTCGGCCCGGACGGAATGCTCTACATCAGCACCGGCGACGGTGGTGGAGGCGGCGACCCCGACAACAACGGCCAAGACGCGGCCACGCTGCTCGGCGGCATCCTGAGGATCAACGTGACCGCCGCGGCCGGCGCGCCGTACACCATTCCGTCCGACAACTTCTTCGCCGGACAGGCCGGGGCTCGTGGTGAGCTCTGGTCCATCGGACTCCGTAACCCCTGGCGGTTCAGCTTCGATTCGGCCAACGGCAACCTTTGGATCGCCGACGTCGGGCAGAACGAGATCGAGGAGATCGACAAGGTCACGCCCGCCGAAGGCAACGGCGCCAACTTCGGCTGGAACCGATTCGAGGGCAACGCGACCTTCGATGGCAACGTAACCCTGGGGCTGGGCACCTACCGTGCCCCGGTGGCGCAGTACTCACACGCCGGCGGCAACTGCTCGGTGACGGGCGGCTACGTCTATCGCGGCTCCGGAGCACCGGCACTCAGTGGGCGCTACATCTACGGCGACTTCTGCACCGGCCAGATCTGGACCTTCGACCGGGCCACGATGCTGGAGGTGGAACGAACGACCGAGCCAAGCGACGCGGCCGGCGCACCGTTCAGCGTGGTGGGATTCGGCGAGGACGGCGACGGTGAACTCTACGTGGTGCACGCCGGCGGCTCCGTCTACCGGATCATTCCGCGCACAGAGTGCAGCGACGGCATCGAGAACGACACCGACGGCCTGATCGGCCACCCGGACGACCCGGGCTGCGGCGCGGGCGACGGCGCCGCCGTGATCCTCGTCCCGCTCACATTGGCCGCG
>CAMYIK010000044.1 GCA_947258365.1 uncultured Thermoleophilia bacterium
AATGGAGGCCTGTGCGGTCATCGCTTACCGAGACGCCGCCTTGGCCAAAATGTCGGCCTGAAGTCGTTGGCGTTCTGTAAGCGCTTTGTGGTGCTGAAAGTCAGCTGGTGCGCGACGTGTCGCCCGTGGCATCGGACGCGGGTACGCCAAGCTTCAGAGCCGAGTACAGCGCCGACGGCAAACCATGGGCATCGTGATCGCCCACCAGGCGCGAGAGATCCTCGAGGCCCAATCGCAAGTCAGTGGGGTTGATCGCCTGCCGAGTCGCGCGACGTACCTTCGCGTAGCGGGTTGGGCTCACGTCCTCGTCCACGTTGAAGAGCTCCTCATGGAGCTTCTCCCCCGGGCGAATACCAACAACCTCGATAGCGATGTCGGCGCCTGGCTCGTGGCCACTCAACTCGATCATCTTGCGGGCCAGATCGATGATCTTCACCGGCTCGCCCATGTCCAATACGAAGATGTCCCCACCATCGGCGATGCCGGTGGCCTCAATGACCAGCTGTACCGCCTCGGGGATGGTCATGAAGAAACGCGACATCTCGGGGTGGGTCACGGTCACGGGCCCACCCTCGGCGATCTGACGCCGGAAGATCGGCAGCACCGACCCCGAGCTACCCAGAACGTTGCCAAAGCGAACCGCGGCAAAGCGTGTAAGTGACTCGGCGCCGTACATCTCGATAACCCGCTCGGCGAGCGCCTTCGTCGCTCCCATGACCGTCTTGGGCTCGACCGCCTTGTCGGTGGAGATCAAGCAGAAGCGCTCAACGCCATGCCGCCCGCTGGTCTCGGCGAGCGTCTGCGTCGCGAGCGCGTTGTTGGCGACCGCCTCGATCGGGTTCAACTCCATCATGGGCACGTGCTTGTACGCCGCGGCGTGGAAGACCACCTGAGGACGCTCACGCGCGAACACACGCTCGATGGCTGTTGCGTCGCGGCAGTCCGCGATTACCGGCACCAGGCCGGCGTTCCCGCGCTCGCGCAGCTCCAGATCGATTTCGAAGAGGTTGTTCTCCGCATGATCCACCATCACCAGACGGCGGGCCCCGACGCCGACGATCTGCCGACACAGCTCGCTGCCGATCGAGCCACCGGCGCCGGTCACGAGCACGACCTTGCCGTTCAGAAAGCGTGCGGCGCGCGCGAAGTCGATCTCGACCGGAGCCCGGCCCAGCACGTCCTCGACACGGACCTCGCGCAGCTGGCTGACCGTGACTTCGCCGGCGATCAGTTCAGGCAAGCCCGGAAGCGTGGTGCATTTGACGCCCGCGGCGCGACAGGTGGAGACGATCTCCTGCATCACCGCACCGGGCGCGGTGGGCATGGCGATCATGACCTCGTCGACGTTCCTGTCCTTCAAGACCCGCGACAGCGCGCTGCGATCTCCGAGCACTCGCGTTCCCTGCACGCGTAGTCCCAGCTTCCTGGGATCGTCGTCGATCAGTCCGACGGGATTGATGCCGCTGGTTCGGTTGCTGCGCAACTCGCGCAACAGCGCATTGCCCGCATCTCCAGCGCCGCAGATCAGCACCTGTTTCGACGTGCTGTTGCTCTTGAACAACTCTGACATCGCCGGGCGCTCGACGAGACTGCGCACCGCGAAGCGGACGCCGCCGATCATGACCAGCGTGAAGAGGAAGTCGAACGCCAGGACTCCACGCGGCACCTCGACGACACCGTCGGGCCTCCACACGGAGAAGAGCGCGGTAATCGCCAGGCTCGCGACGGCGGTGCCGATAAAGATCGCCTGCAGGTCGCGGACGCTCGTGAAGCGCCACCACTTGGTGTAGAAGCGCGCGCCAACGAAGATCGCGACCTTCAACCCGACAACGAGCAGGATCGTCTCCTCGAAGAGGCGATCGAAGCGTTTCGGTACGGCGCCGCCGTCGAAGCGGAAATAGAAGGCCAGCCAGTAGGCGAGGGCCACGATGACGGTGTCGACGGCCAATTGGCCGATGCGGTGGGCGAATGCCGATCGGGGAATTGCCCGCAGGGACGCAGGTATCACGGTGACTGAGTTTAGTCGCGCCGCCGGGCGACGGCCAGGATCAAGTCGATAAGGAACTCCGGGTCACGAAGGGGCGGGCTCACACCCTGCGCGCGCTTCTCAATCACGACGTCCTCGGGTCGATCCAGCTGACGTAAACGCCCCTCGGATATGAGGCCGGCGTCGACCGCGCCAAGCTTGCCGGCAAAGGAGGTATATGCAGGCACTCCAAGCGCCACGGCTTCCCGATTCATCGTTCCGCCGGCGCTCACGACGAGGTCGCTCGTCACGACGAGGCTCGGCCCGTCGACCGGGGTCTCGGGCACGATCGCCGGGCGCTCGCGAAGGGCCTCGCGCTGCTCATCGGTTCTCGGCAGCACGACGGTCTGGACGTTTTCCATTTCAAGCAGCCGGTCGAGTGTCGCCCCGAAGATTTCTGTCGAGGCGCCTCGGTGGTACAGCGTCACTTCAGGCGGTGGGCGCAGCACGGCGATCACCTGATGCGGATCGAGGCCGAGCTCATCCACCACACCGGCCTCGTACTGATGGTCGGCGAGGTAGTACTCCTCCTTCAGGCCCGGGTACCGCACGAGCTTCGGCGAGCGGATGCCGTACTTCTCCAGCGCGTGCTCCGGGATGTACGCCGGCACAAGCACCCGGGTGGCCAAACGGCCGTTGAGATGATGCATCGCCGCCGCATGCTCGTAGTCGAACATGGTGACCTGAGGTGTGCCGGAGGCTCTGGCGGCCAGGGGCTGATCGGTGCTGCCGTGCGACACCGCAAGATCGAACGCGTTCTGGCGCGCAAAGAGCACAAGCTCTCGAGAGCGCGAGGCCATGGCGCGAGCCTTGGCGGCCCGAGATGCACCTCCGTGGGCCCCGATCACCTGGTGGTCGATGCCGAACCGGTCGAGCAGGCCGGTGGTCTGGGCGTACTCGCGCGACGTCACCGAGACCTCGTGACCTGCCTTCTGCAGGCGGGTGATCAGAGGACGGAAGATCACCGCGTGCGGTGAGTTCGTGACGTCGATCCAGATGCGCATGTCGATGGGAGCCGCCGATGGGCGGCGCTCTGTCAGCTGACCGCGGCGCCGATGGCCGAGACCACCGTACCGACGTCTTCACGCGTCAGGTTGGGGTGCATCGGCAGGGCGAGCCCCGTGGAGGCGCATTCCTCCGCGATGGGAAGGTCCCCTTCGGAGTATCCGAGACCGGCGAATACCGGCTGCAGGTGCATCGGAATGCCGTAGTAGACGGCAGAACTCACGCCCTGCTCGCGAAGGGCGTCGCGAATGGCGTCGCGCTTCGTGCTGCGGGCCATGTACAGATGGTAGATGTGCGAGCAACCCTCGCCCACGGCGGGGACGACCATGTGCTCGGCGAGGCCTTCGTCGGCGTACCACGAGGCCGCCTCGGCACGCTTGACGTTCCAGTCGTCGAGATGCGGAAGGAAGACCCGAATGATCGCCGCCTGCAGATCATCGAGCCGCGAATTGTAGCCCACCTCGGTAAAGACGACCTTGTCCTCAGAGCCGTGGAAGCGCAGGCGCTTGACGCGCTCAGCGAGCTCCTCGGTCGCACACACGACCATGCCCCCGTCGCCGAAGCCGGGGAAGTTCTTGGTCGGAAAGAAACTGAACGTCGCGATGTCCCCAAAGGTGGCGATCTCGCCATCCGGGGTAGCCGCGCCAAACGCCTGCGCCGCGTCCTCGATGACCTTCAGTCCATGGGCGCCGGCCAGGTCCATCAGCTCACCCATTGGCGCCGGGTGACCGAAGATATGAACCGGCAAGAGCGCCTTGGTCGCGGAGGTGATCTTCTTTTCGACCTCCGCAGGATCGAGACAGTAGGTGACCGGATCGACATCCGCGAAGACGGGCACGGCGCCAACGCGCGCGATGGCCTCAGCCGTTGCATAGAAGGTGTACGGAGTCGTGATGACCTCGTCGCCTTCGGCGACATCGAGTGCACGCAGTGCGATCACCAGGGCATCTGTTCCATTGGCGACACCGGCTGCCGGGCGATCCAGCCTCTCGCCCACCTCAGCTTCGAGAGCCTTGCCCTCTGGTCCGAGGATGAAGCGACCGGAGTCCACGACACTCTTGATCGCGGCATCCACTTGATCGCGCAGGGGCCCGTACTGGGCTTGGATGTTCATTAGCGGAACGCTCATCGACGGCGCGGGAGGCTAGCAGCCGCGAGAGTCGGCGGCAGACCTCAGTCGCGCGGAGCGAGCTCGCGTTGCGCCGCGACGCCTGCCGTCGGCAGCCGCACCCGCACCGTCGTGCCGTATCCCGGCCGGGACGTGACGGTGGCCTCGCCGCCCGCCCGCTCGGCGATGTGCTTGACGATGGCCAGGCCCAGCCCGGTCCCGCCGAGCCGGTTCGAACGAGAGCGGTCGGCCCTATAGAAACGCTCGAACACGTGTGGCAGATGCTCCTCGCTGATCCCGACGCCGTCGTCGGCCACCTCGAGAACGAGATCGTCGCCCACGCCGTAGGTGCGAACCGTGGCCCGAGCGCCGGAGCCGGCGTAGTTGATGGCGTTGGTCAGCAGATTCGCCACGATCATTTCCGCCATCCGCGGAGTCAACGGGGCGAGCAGCCCGTGCTCGAGTTCCGTGACGATCTCGACACCGGCAAACTCGGCCTGTTCCATGAGGTTTGCCGCCGCCCCCGCGGCGGCCATCCCAACTTCCGCCGGCTCCTCAGTGAGAGGCGCCGAGGAGGTCTCGAGTTCCGAAAGCAGCAGCACGTCGTCGATGATCGCGGCAAGACGGCTCGCCTCGTGTTGAGCGCGACGGGCGAAGCGCTGACGCAGGCCGTCATCGAGGTCGTCGTCATCGAGCGCTTCCAGTAGTCCGCGAAGGCCGGTCAATGGGGTACGAAGCTCGTGAGAGACATTGCTGACGAACTGCATTCGAAGCTCTTGGTAGTCGACGGCCTCAGTGGTGTCGGCGATGCACACGACGGCCGAGCCGTCGTCGATTGGGGCGATCGTGATGCGGTAAGTGCCGCGGCGATCCACGAAGAGCCGGGTTTCGAATTCCTGGGCTTCGCCCGACCGAGCGACCTGCGAAGCCCGACTGGCGAGCTCGGGCTCGCCAAAGGCGCTCAGGAGATCTCCGCCCGCCTCGAGGAACGGGAACTTCTCTCGCGCGCCCTGACTGACGCGCCGAACGCGAGCCTCGACGTCGACGACGATCGCGGCGAGCGGAAGCGAGGCGAAGGCCGTGTTGGCAACGCTGGCGGCGTCCTTGGCGGCCGCCTCACGGTCTGACCGCCCAGCCCTCACACTTTCGCCATTTCCGCGGCGCATCCAACTGACGACCGCAAGCGCGACCAAGATGGTGGCGACCGCGACAAACCATCCCGCCATCTCCATACATCAGAGTCTGGCATGAGTTCCCTATGAGAGCGCCCTCAAACCTTGAACGAATTGTGACCATTTGCTCGGGTGTAGTGCGATGAGCGCTACGCGCAACCTGGCCGCGATGATCCTCGCGGCCGGAATCGCCCTGGTCGGTGCGCAGGTAGCGCAGGGCGCGACGGCCATCGAGCCGGCGCCTCGGGGACCCGAGGTCCTTGCACCCGGTATCGCCTACCAGCGCCTGGTGCGCGACGAGGGCGTCGTCCATCTGGTGCGGATGCGACCAGGGCCGCGCCGCTCTCTGGCTCCGGTCTTGACCGCGGGTCGCCCGTCGGCTCGCGCGTCACTCACCAGCGCGGTTCGTAGTCGGTTCGCGACCGGCGCCGTGGGTGGCATCAACGGAGACTTCTTCAACTTCGGGGCCGCTTACCCCAGCGGGCTGCTTCTGCTTGATGGTGCGCTGATCAGTGAGCCCGAGCCCAGCCGCACGGCCCTGCTGCTGTCGCCCAACGGCAACCTGCTCGCGGAGAAGCTCAGCCTCGAGGGAGCCTGGCAAGCCGAGGGGCGCGACAACGCAAACGCGATCGATGGCATCAATCGACCGGCCGAATCGGGCCGGGAGACCCTTCTCTACACACCGATCTTCGGCGCCACGACCCCGAAGGCCTCAAGTCGTTTCGAGGTCAAGGTCGCGCTCGCTTCGGGCGGTGCGCTCGCCGCGAATGTCGCCCAAGTGGGGACGGTGCTCGCTCGTGGCTCCGGCGGCGGAATGGAGCTTGGCCCGGGCCAGATCGTGATCACGGCTGTCGGGGCGGACGGCCCAGCGCTCGCCGACGAGCTGCCCAACGGCACGCGCGTCACCATCACTCCCACGCTCGCCGGTCTTCCGGCCGACGTGATCCAGGGAATCGGCGGCGGGCCGCTGCTGGTGCAAGGCGGCGCTGCCATCCCGAGCGCCGGGGAGGGCTTCTCGCGCGCGCAACTCAGCACACGAACGGCCCGTAGCGCAGTCGGTCAGCAATCGAGCGGCACCCTGCTTTTCGTGATGGCCGAGGGCCCCCAGACCGGCCAGCGCGGGATCGACGTTGCCGAGCAAGCCGAACTGATGCGATCACTTGGTGCGGTGACGGCCGTCGCCATGGATGCCGGGGGCAGCGCCGCCCTCGCGCTCGGTGACCAACTGGCGGCCCCCGCACCGTCGGAACGCTCGATCACCGACGCGCTGGTGCTGAGTTATTCGGGCGTCCACTTCCCCCGACTCGCGACGGGACGGATGACGCCGAACAGCGACGGCGTGAATGACGTGATCCGCACCTCGGTCCGGGTGCCGACGCGCGGCGTTCTGACGGTGGCGCTCACGCGCCGGCGCGGACGCACCATCCGCATCACTCGGCGCCTCACGGGGCCAACGACGCGCAGGGTCGTCCTCAACGCGCGCAAGCTGCGCCTGAGCGATGGCCCCTACACCCTGAGCGCGAAGCTGGAACCGGAGACCGGCGGCGCCGCGTCAAGCCACTCACGGAAGCTGATCGTGGACCGCACCCTGGCGGCGCTGAGCACGCGGCCATATGTGCGGCGCCAGGGCGGAAAACCGCGACCGAGGCTCGACGTTCGATTCCGACTGTTCCGAGCCGCCAGGGTGACGGTGACCGTCCGCGACTCCGACGGGAATCGCCTCCGGACGTTGACCAGCGGCAAACAGCTGCGCGCCGGAAACCGGACCGTCACCTGGGATCGCACGATCCGGCGCAAGCCGGCCGAAGGCACCTTCCTTATCGACGTGGAGGCGCGATCAGGCCTCGGTCGTAGCGGACTGCGCGAGACGGTGCGCCTCACCGATCCCCGCATCCAAGACCCCGCGGAGCCTAAGCCCTAGGCCGCAGCGCCTCTACGCGCGGAACGCGGCCACCGCAAGCACCAAGACACCCAGAGCGCAGCGGTAGACCACGAACGGCAGAAAGCTGTGGGTCCGGACGTATCGCAAGAGAAAGGCGATGGCGAAGTAGCCGGTGATCGCGGAGCTGACGATCCCGAGCACGAAGGCACTCGTCGCGCCATCGGGTAGCCCGTCGCCAGTGACGAAGGTCTCGTACCCCTTGAACAGGCCCGCGCCGAAAATGATCGGTACGGACATCAGGAACGCGAAACGGGTTGCGGACTCACGGTTGAATCCCCGCGCCAGGCCGGCGCTGATGGTGATGCCCGAGCGCGAGACTCCCGGCATCAAGGCGAGTGTTTGTGCCACTCCGATGAACGCGGCGTCGTTGACCATCATCCGCTCCATCAGCTTGCTCCCCGCGAGGAACCGATCGGCGGCGAAGAGCACCACTCCGAAACCGATCAGCTGGACGCCGATCAGCCATGGCTCGCTGAGCGGCCCCTCAAAGGTGCTCGAGAACAGCCCGCCCGCCAGAGCCGCCGGAATCGCGCTGAGCACGATGTACCACGGCAGCTTGCGCTCGAAGTCGTCGACCCTCCGCTCTGTCAGCCCTCGCAGCGCGGACTTGGTGATGTTGACCAGGTCGCGCCAGAAGTAGATGACGACGGCCGCCAACGTGCCCATGTGAAGGGCGACGTCGAAGGTCTTGTTGAAGCCGTTGTCGTCTCCGACGCTCGGCCAGCCGAACAGCCACGGGATGATCGCCAAGTGACCGGAGGACGAGATGGGGATGGGCTCGGTGATCCCCTGGACGATGCCGAGGATCAGGGCCTGCCAGTCGGCAAGGTTGCTCACGAGCGCCGAAGGCTAGTGACCAGCGCGATCAACCCGAAGCGGGCGCGGGTATCCATTGGTCGGGTCGGACGCTGGTCGAAGGTTCAGCTGTCGTCGCGGTACAGCCTGTGCGTCAGGATCACCGCGACGACGGAGAAGATCAGCGCGAGGAACAGGCCGAACTTGCGGTCGGCCCCTCCCGTGCCCTCCAAGAAGATCGCGAGAGTCACGACGAACGGGAACAGCACGAGCAGCGCGGCCTGCTTGACCGGCTTGATCGCTTCGTGAATCTCGATGTCGAACGCCTCAGCCGCCAACATTCCGCCCGCGGCAAGGGCCATGAGGAGGAAGATCCAGAACGACGGCACGACCTCGTCGCCGCCGGCATCGAACCCACCAGCCCCGTACCAGGGCAGGAACAGAGAGATCACGAAGAGTGCGCACGAGGCGGCGGCTCCGAGCAGCTTCTGCTCGCGGGTCAATTCGCGCAGGTTCACGGGAGGGGCTCTCCTTGACGAGGGAAGACGACTTCCGGCATTCAATCGCACGCCTCGGATCTGTCGAAGCGCGGGTCACGTCTACCGAGTGGTCTTCATATTCTGGGTGCGACCGCACAGCTCCTTTACGAAGCCCATGAATCGCTCACCGCCGGACCACGGGCAGCCAAGGTGCGCTTCCTAGGTTCGACCGCATGAGATTCACCACGGTGTTCGTAGCGGCGCTTACGGCCAGTGCCGCCCTTGCGACGACTGCGGCTGCGGCAGAGCAGATCGTCAATGACAGCCAAGGCCGTCCGATCACCTTCGACGTTCAGGCGGGCGGAGTCGACGTCAGCGCCTTCGCGGGAATCCTGGACCGGTCGCTCCACGGCAACGAGATCAGCGACGTCGTCGTCCGTGTGATCCCCGAGAACCAGATCGCCGCCGAGTGTGGCTCCGGAGCGCTGGCCTGCTATCAGTGGTCGAGTCGCGGCGGCGCGCTCATAACGGTGCCGAGCCTGCCCGCCAGTCGGGTGACTTCTTCGCTGGTGCACGAGTACGGGCACCACATCGACGCCACCTACGCGCATCTCGAGAACAATCGCGGCCTGGACGGCACCGCCAGCTGGTGGAGCGCGCGAGGGATGGCAACGTTGCTGTCCTCGCGCCAGGCCGCTTTCGACTACAGCCTCGGATGGCCGCGCTCGGTCGCGGAGATCTTCGCCGAGGACTACAAGATCTTGAACGCCCCGGAGACCCGCCACAAGATCACTTGGCTCGGCGGGCCAAGCCAGCCCGTACTCGACGCGATTCGGGCCGATCTGACCGGCGCCACACCGCCACCGAACCCCGGCGAATCCGGCAGCGGCGAGACCAAGCCGCCAGGCACTCCTCCAACGGGCGCTCCGCCGCCAGGTGGACAACCGCGCGGCGGTAAGCGAGCCAGGAGCCGCTTCCGCGAGCGGGGCCGGATCGCGGCGCGCAAGCGCAAGTCGATCCCGTTCCCCGTGCAAAGTGTGCGCCGCATCCGTGCAGTGGTCCGCGTAACCGCCGGCAAGGGTCGACGCCCCCTCAGGGCAGCCCTGAGGTGCAACACCAAGACGGTCGCCACGAAGCAGGTCCGTCGCGGCAACCCCACCACGTTGGTCGCCAAACGCGCCACTCCGGGTCAGTGCACCGTCCGCCTCACCGCGAAGCGGTCCCCAGTGAAGTACAGCCTAAGCGTCAAGAAGATCCGTAGGAAGTAACGACCTCGGGCAACCTCCCGCCGAGCCGGCGGGCGGTGCGACGTTGTCCGCGCCGCCCCCGCCGCTTTCCGACCCACGCGGGTTCATCGGGAAGAAGCTCGGCGCCCGCGGAGCTTCCGCCGATCAGCGACTAGCGCAGCCGCACCGGCGGCGTGTGCCCCGGAATCATGAGCACCGGATCGAGTGCGCGGATGCGCTCGAATGCCTCGAGGTGCTGTTCTCGGTCAGGGAATCCATCGGGCAGGTCCATCTCCGCGAACCAGGCCGGGTTGGGCCCTGGAGTGTCGCCCGCCACCACTGCCAGCCCGTCCTCGGTGTCGACGGCAATCGCGATGTGGCCGGGAGAGTGTCCGGGAGTGTGAATCCAGCGAAGCCCGGGGCGGATCTCCCCCTCATCGCCGGTGAGGAGCCGGACCTCGGCATGATCGCGCACCCCCCGATACGGTCCCGCGTGGGAATTCTCCATCTCATCCTCATGCACGAACAGCTCGACGTCTCCCAGCTGGGGCAACGCTGTGACGTGGTCTGAGTGCAGGTGGGTCATTACCACCGTCGGGATGTCATCGGGCTCCAGGCCACGGGACTCGAGAGCGCCGATCAGCATGTCGCCTTGGGTTTGGTAGCCCGGGTCGATCACGATGTTCTCCGCTCCGCGAAGTAGCACGGTGTTCGGCCAGGCGATCATCGCCGGCACAGTGTCGGGCAGCTTGCGATAGCTGCGGAAGGTCCCGTAGGTGCTTGGGGCCTTGAGCTCGACGAACTCGTCGTCCTGCAACGCAAACACCAGCCGGTGAGCCGGGATCAAGATGTCGAGATCCCAGCGGGTCACGGCGATTGCGGCTACTTCAGGAGGCCGAGGAACTCGTCGATCGGGATGGCGGTCAGCGTCTGAAAGTGCGCCGTGCCGCGTGAGGCCAGCTCAACCGAGACTCGTGCGATCACGTTCTCATCGGGAGCCTCGACCACGTTGACGAAGTCGTACGGACCGAGGACGGCCCATTGCTCGACGACCTTCGCGCCCATCTGCTCGATCTCCCCGTTGACTTCCTTGACGCGCTCCGGGTTGGCCTTGAGCGTGCCGACGCCGTGCGGGCTGAGGGTGCTGAGAAGGATGAAAGTTGGCACCGTTTGATCCCTGTCCTGATGGGGATGTACCGGGCGGGCAGCGTACCACGCACCTCCGGCGCGCCAGCGCTTAAGATCCTGACCCGTGTCGAGCAACCACCCCAGACGCCGCCGACCGCGGCTCCCGCGTTTTCTCCGTCGCTCGGGTACCGCGAGCACCGGGCGATCCGTCGACCGCGCTCGCCGTGCCGTCATCCGCTCCGGCAGGCCTCAAGCCCTGGCGGTGCTCAGCGGGCTGGCCCTGATTTTCGCGGTGTTCGCGCCGTGGTACCGCGCCGATCTCGGCGGAGTCTTCACACCGGACGCAGCCTCGGGCTGGGACGCCACATTCATCGCACGCATCGTCCTGGTACTGGCCATCGCGATTACCCTGTCTGGAGTCGCGCTGACCGCTGACCAGCGCGGTGCCGCGCAGATCGGACTCGACACCGCTGACCGCCTCGCGTGGATCGTCCTCGGGGCGGCGGCACTCGCGGTCGTCCTCGTGCTCTACCGCCTCGCGCTGCCTCCTGAACCACGGGAGTTCTTCGCGCGGGACTGGGGACTGCTCCTAGCGCTCGTCGCAAGCCTGGGAGCAGCGCTCTCGGGTGCGACGATGCGGTTCATCTATTCCTGAGGCGGACGAGAGATAAGCATCGCCATGCGTTCGGGCACGTCCTTGGCGTCGAGCTCAGCGCATACCGCGTGAAGGTCGGCACCCGGCCCCCTCCACTTCAGCTCATCGACGCCCCCGGGGAGGATCGGTACGTCCTCCCTAAGCCGTGTCAGCCCGCGATAGAGCAGTGCTTCCTGGCGATGGCTGGCGAGGGTCTCGGCGAGACGACCGCCTCCGCGCACCGACACGTCCCAATCCGCGAACGAGTCGGGGATGTCCTCAATCCGCTCGTAGCGAGCGAGGACGGTCGCGGCGCTCTTGGCTCCCCAGCCCTTGATGCCCGGGATGCAGTCAGCCGCATCCCCCACGAGGGCCAAGTAGTCGGGAATGACGTGGGGTGGAACTCCGAAGCGCTCGATCACGTCTTGTTCGGTGCGCACGAGATCGCGACGCCGGTCGTGCTGAACAATGCGGTCACCGACGACGCACTGGGCGAGATCCTTGTCCGGCGTCGCGATCAGCACCTTCGTTACCCGCTCATCGGCGCCTGCACGGCAGGCGGCGGTCGCAAGCGCGTCATCGGCTTCGTAGTCGACCATCGGCCAAACCGCCACGCCTAGCGCACCTAGCGCCCGTTCCAGCACCGGAAACTGGCTGAACAGCTCCGGCTCGATGCCATTCCCCGTCTTGTAACCCGGGTACTGCTCGTTGCGGAAAGACTCGATGACGTGGTCGGTTGCGACGCCGACGTGGGTGGAGCCCGTCTCGAGCATCCCCAGGAGCGAGCGCATCACCGCTCGCGCTGCGCCTACTTCCCCGTCCCTGCCCCGATGCCGCGGTACCGCGTAGAAGTACCTGAAGAGCTCGTAGGTCCCGTCAACTAGGTGAACCTGCATGGATCGGGGAGGCTAACGGTCAGTGGCCACGAGCGATAGACCTCCCTGAGGCGGCCTCGAATCTCCGTGAAGCCGCAACTGTGCGCCGTCGACGCTGGCGCGTGGCACAGGCAGCGCGAAACACTTCGGAATCATCCGCCCCCACGAGAACCGAAAGGGGCGCCCGTGCCGTCGCGCGAGAGTTCCCGCCCCGCCCCACCGCGCCCGAGCGGGTAGACGACGGGAAGCGCGTCCGCGCGGGTCGTCGGAGGTTCTTCGCCGCCCGCGCCCAGGATGCCGAGGTGTACCGACTGGACCATGTCTGGAGTATGCCCGCGAAGGAGCCTCGGGGCCAGCACACGACCCGGAATCTCGACGGGGACAGTTAGGCACGCCGACAACAGGGCCCGAGCCTAGGTGTGAACCGTGGCGACGCCACCGCGACCCTCTACTCCCTCAGGCGTAAGCTCGAAAGCGTTGTAGATCAACAGGGGGAACGCCGTGAGGGGAATCGTCTACAAAGCCCAGGGAGACATGCAGGTCGAGGAGGTCGCGGACCCCTCGATCCAGGATCCCGGCGATGCCATCGTCAAGGTCACCAAGGCATCGATCTGCGGTTCAGACCTGCACATCTACAACCATGGCGAGGCCTTCGGCTTTGAGTGCGGCTGTCGGGTCGGACACGAGTTCGTCGGCGTCGTGGAAGAGGTTGGCGCTGACGTCGGCACCGTCGGGGTCGGGGACAAGGTGCTGGCGCCGTTCTGGATCTCCTGCGGGTCGTGCCACTTCTGCCAGAAGGGTCTCCAGACCTCCTGCGTAAAGGGCGGATGCTTTGGCTTTCAGCCCATGTTCCCTGGGGGCGGCGAAGGCAACGCCGAGGCCGTTCAGGGCGGGCAGTCGCAGTACGTACGAGTGCCAATGGCGGCGGGCACCCTCGATCGCATTCCCGAGTCGCTGGCGGACGATTCCAACGACATGAAGACCCTCCCGCTGACGGACGTCTTCGGGACCGGCTACCACGCAGCAAAGTGCAGCAACGTCCAGGGCGGCTCGAACGTCGTCGTGATCGGCGACGGAGCGGTTGGCCTGTGCGGAGCCCAGGCGGCCCGCGCGCTCGGGGCCGAGACCGTGACGGTGCTCGGGCACCACGACGACCGCCTCCAAATCGCGAAGCAGATGGGTGCGACCCACGTGGTCAACACCAAGACCAGTGACAACGCCGGGGAGCTCGTCAAGGAGCTCAGCGGCGGCGTCGGACCGGACTCGGTGATCGCGGCGATCTCGAGCGCCGACTCGATGAAGTGGGCCATGGACAACGTCCAGCCGGGCGGCGCCATCGGCTGGGTCGGAATGGAGGTCCTCCTCGGCGGCCCGGAGATTCCGTGGGACCAGGCGTTCTTCGGCAACGTGACGCTCGCAGGTGGCGTTGCGCCGGTGAAGGGTTACCTCCCAGAGCTCTGGGAGATGCTCAAGGCCGGCAAGATCGACCCATCCCCCGTCCTCACTCACGACCTCGCGATGGATGAAGCTGCCTCCGGGTACGAAGTCATGGCCAGCCGTGAGGAAGGCTCCGTCAAGGTGGCCATCAGCCCACAGTCCTAGTCGATCTCCCACGACCGGCTCCTGCGCGGGGGCCGGTCCGGAAATCCGCGTAACGCGGGCTCCGAGTTGAGTCGTGGACGGGGTTGACTACCGTCGATCCCAATGTCCTCCACCACGGGGAACAGACCACGCGACGCCCGCCCATCCCCCGGCCTCGGGCGGGCCGTCGTGCCGATGGAGCCTTCTATCGGGCCTAGTCGCGAGATTGCCGTCCAGCCGGCACACGGCCTAGAGGATGGAATCGCCCTCCTAAAGGCAGGGCTTCGGCCAGCCGATGCTCATCTGAGCACGGAGGTCGATATGGGAACCGAACCAGAAGAACCGCCGGCCGAGCAGGAGTCAGCCGACCCGGCCGAGCAAGCGGCCGCGGAGACGGCCGCGACCGTCGCACACGCCGAGCACATGCCCGACGCGGGAATTTCGCGGCAGGAGCTGCTCGAGGAGCTCGAGACGACCCGTCACGAGCGCAACGAGGCCTTCGCCGAGGTCGAGTCCTGGCGACAGGGCAGCCTGATCGCCGCGGCCCTTGCCGCCGCCGGCGTGTTGATCTTCTTCTGGCCGTTCTAGGCTCTTTGCGGGCTTAAGCCTCTGTTCAGCGGGGCGTAACCCTCTTGCCTCCTGACCCGCCTACCGTCGTTGGTCGTTAACCACGATGGAGGCCACGTGACCAACTTGTCTCGTCCGCTTCGGCGACGCATGACCCGTATTGCTCCTCTCTTGCTGCTGCCGGTGCTCGCGCTCGGCGTCGCGGCGTGCGGGGACGACGACGATGGAGAAGCCGCCAACACCGCCGCGAGCACCTACGAGATCATGGTCACGAACCTGAACGACAACCAGCCGTTCACCCCGCCCGTCGCGGCCACGCATGCTGAGGAGAACGAGTTCTTTGCTGTTGGTTCCGCCGCTCCGGCTGAGATCCAGGCCATCGCGGAGAACGGCAACAACGAGCCGGCGCTTGGCGCGTGGCTCGGAGCCGTTCAGGGCGCGGAGACCCCTCTTGCTCCATCCGGCACTCCCGGTGGCGAGATGTTCCCCGACACGGCGACGTTCACGATCACCTCCGAAGAGGGCCAGGGCTACCTGAGCCTCGCCTCGATGCTGATCTGCACGAACGACGGCTTTACCGGGACCCCAGGACTGGCGCTGCCGGCCTCCGGAGAGTCGGTCACCGTCATGGCCAACGCCTACGACGCGGGCACGGAGAACAACACCGAGACGCTCGCGGACATGGTGCCCCCATGTCAGGACCTCAGTGGCGTGACCAGCGAAGCCGCCGGCGTCGGTGAGAGCAACCCCGACCTCGCCGAGGGTGGCGACATCGCGGTCCACCCGGGCATCGAGGGCTCTGCCGACCTCACCGCGGACGCCCACGGCTTCACGGGCCCGGTCCTGGAGATCACGGTCACGAACGTCGGCTAGTCGATTGCCACAGGCGCGGCGAGCGGGTCTCGCCGCGCATGCACGGCGCCGCCACGGTTAAGAGGCTTACCCGTCGTATTGGCGCTTTTACATCGTTTCAATAGCCAGAAACCTCTCGGTCGCGGATTATCTGACTCACCGCCACGGGCGTCCGAAGGTGCCCGAAATGCCGTCGCCGCCCCGCCACACCGGAGTTTGAGTCATGGGGATGCTTCCCCCGAAGAACGCCGCAGCACCAGAGCCCGACATGCTCGACGGGTCGCGTCACCCTGCCGACGAGCCTGTGGTGTGGGGGCGCGTGACTCCTGATGCTGAGAGCCTCGGTGCGACCCAGCCTCACACTCCAGACGGAACCCACGAGGTCATGGCCGCACGCGGCGAGGGGCTGCCACACGATCGCACCTTTGTCTCCGATGAGGCGGGCCCGCCGATCATGATTCGAACGGCCGTGACGCCACGACCAGGACAAAGGGTTGCTCCAGCCTCCTTGGTGAAGTTGGTCGAAAGGTCCGCGCCGCGCAAGCCGAAAAAGAGTGGGCGCGAGAACCCCATTCGCCGGCGCCTGAATGAAAGGCGGCGTGCCATCACTCGCCGATCCCAGGCAAAATCGAATCCGCTGCGACAACTCCAGGCTCCTGCCGCGATTCCTCCGCCATCTGAGCCGGAGCGCGCGAAGGCCAAGGCGTCGGCGCCGGAGCCGAAAGCACCGCCCACTCCACCCGCTGCCGCGCGGAGCCCGAAGCCGGCGCAAAAGGAAAGGGCCGCGGCTCCGCCCACACCCGCGCCGACCAACGCATTCCGACCGGATGGTGCGCCCACTCCAGAGTCTGCTGAGCTCCAACGGCATCGCAAAGAGGTCGAAGCGCTGCGTAGTCAGCTACGACGCACGCTCGATGAGGTCGACTTCTGGCGCCGCGGCATGATCCTCTCGCTGCTGCTGGCGGGCGGGGCAGCCACCGCCTTCTTCTGGCCTTTCTGAGCTGGCGCAGCGACGGGTCCCTTCGGCAACAAGTGCAGCGTTGCCACCCATGTCGAGGACGTGACGCCGGAAGAGATCACCCGCCGCGCGAAGGAGATCTTCGGCGGCTAGAGCCCGGTAGCGACACGCGCCATGCGGCCACCAACAGCGCGGCCGGTCGTGGTCGAGACGCCCCCGGCGTCGTAGGTGAGAACGACGGCGATCTTCGGCCCTGATGGCGTGAAGATCACCCCGGCCCCGTGGCGCGCGGCGCGGAGCCAGCCGTTCTTCTGGGCGATCGGCGTGCCACGGGATGCGCCACCCGCGAGCAAGCTGGTGTTCTCGAGAACCTGTTCGGACCCGAGCAGCCAGCCGAGGCCCAGGCGAGCCTGCTGAACGGTAAGACCGGTCTTCCGCCGTGTCTGAGCGTTCCCCGCGGCGGCGGCGGTGAACGAGAACATCATGTGCCCGAGGTCTTGGGCGGTCGTGACCCGTCGCGAAACGAGCGGCGGCTGCACGTCTACGCCGGTCAGGGGGAGCCGCGGCTGAAGCGCGGTGCCGACGATGTAGCCGCCGGTGAACGTGCTCTCGCGTGCCCCCAGGCGCCGGAGTCCGCGCTCAACGAAAGCGCTGCCGCCTAAGTTCGTCAGGAGTCGATTGGTCGCGAGGTTTGACGACCAGCGAGTCATCGCCCTGAGGTCGTAGTAGTG
>CAMYIK010000045.1 GCA_947258365.1 uncultured Thermoleophilia bacterium
GGGGCGATAGCGGCTGCCGAGGGCATCGCCAGCGTCGCGCCACCTGAGGCGAACACCGATGCCGGCGTGGCGACCCTCATCGCCTACCCGACCACCGCTCCTCAAGCTGAGGCCACGCTCGAGACCATCAAACGTCTACGAGCGGAGGTTCTTCCGCCCCTGCTGAACGGAAGCTCGGCAGAGGCGCACGTCGGTGGCCAGACGGCCACCTTCGCCGACGTCGGCGACCAGGTGAACGAGCGCCTCCCGCTGTTCATCTCCGCGGTCATCGTGCTCTCGTTCCTCTTGCTGACCCTCGTATTCCGATCGGTGCTCGTGCCGCTGAAGGCCGCTTTGTTGAACCTGCTGAGCATCGGCGCCGCATACGGCGTTCTGGTGATGGTGTTCCAGTGGGGATGGGGGCTCAGCCTGATCGGTCTGGAATCCACCGTGCCGATCCTTTCGTTCATCCCGATGTTCATGTTCGCGATCCTGTTCGGGTTGTCCATGGACTACGAGGTGTTCCTCCTGTCCCGGGTTCGCGAGGAGTACCGCTCCTCAGGTGACAACGACGCGTCAGTCATTCGAGGCATCGCGAGCACGGCGCGGGTCATCACCTCGGCCGCCCTGATCATGATCTCGGTCTTCCTCGGCTTCGTCCTTGGAGATGACCCCACGATCAAGATGTTCGGGCTCGGCCTGGCCACCGCGATATTCGTCGACGCCACCATCGTCCGAATGGTGCTGGTCCCGGCGACCATGAAGCTCATGGGCGATGCCAACTGGTGGATTCCCGGCTGGCTCGATCGCCTGCTCCCGACCGTCGACATCGAAGGCGACGCCAGCCTGCCGGCGCCCCAGATGGCCGGCGACAACACACCCGACCCCGAGCCGGAAGGAGCGCTCGCCTAATGCAGCACGCAACGAAACACGCAATGGTTCAGGAGACCACTATGAAGGCCATTACCCAGAACGAGTACGGCGCTCAGGATGTCCTCTCACTTGACGAGATCGAGCGGCCAACGGTCGGCGACGACGAGGTTCTGGTGCGCGTTCGCGCCGCCTCGCCGAACCCTCTCGACTGGCATTACCTCACGGGGACGCCGTACTTCCTACGGTTGTTCGCCGGCTTGCGCAGGCCGAAACGCACTACGCAGGGAAACGACCTCGCCGGCGAGGTGGAAGCGGTGGGCAAGAGCGTCACACGGTTCACGCCGGGCGACGAGGTATTCGGGTGGCGAAACGGCGGCGCCTTCGCGGAGTACGCGGCCGTCCGCGAGGAGCACCTCGCACGGATACCGGACGGCCTTACCGTCGAGGAAGCCGCGGTCATACCTGTCGCGGCGTTCACCGCGCTGCAGGGCTTGCGCGACGTCGGGCAGCTCAAACGCGGCCACAAGGTGCTGATCAACGGCGCGTCTGGCGGCGTCGGAACGTTCGCCGTGCAGATCGCCAAGGCGTTTGGTGCCGAGGTCACTGGGGTCTGCAGCACACGGAATGTCGACCTGGTGAAATCGATCGGCGCAGACACCGTCGTCGACTACACACGCGAGGACTTCACCCAGACCGACGAGCGCTACGACCTCATCTTCGACATCGCGGGAAACCGACCGCTTACGACGTCCCGCGGGCTGCTGAACTCCAAGGGCATCTACGTGCTCGTCGGCGGACCGAAAGGACGTTGGCTCGGGCCCATGGCAATGCTCGCGCGAGCTCGCGTCATCTCGATGTTCGTCAGCCAGAAGATGGTCTCGATGCTGAGCAAGGAGAACCAGGAGGATCTGCAGGTCCTCAAGGGCCTCATCGAGGGCGGCGACGTCACGCCCGTCGTCAGCGCGCGCTATCCCTTGAATGAGGCACCCGAGGCGCTCCGGCAGATAGGAGCTGGCCACACTCGGGGAAAGATCGTCATCACGATCTGAGCGCGAAGCGCCGGCGGCCCCAGGGACGTCGGCACAGCCATTCATAGTGGTGACCTGGCGTTTGCCGTCTGAGAGGAGCCAGCATGAAGTGGCAGTGGTACGTCGAGGTACTCAAGAAATACGCGGTGTTCGATGGCCGAGCCCATCGAACCGAATTCTGGATGTTCGTCTTGGTCAGCGTGATCGTCAGCATCGGCCTGGCGATTCTCGACGCGATCCTGGGCACCAACTCCGCGGGAACCGGGCTTCTCCAAAGCCTTTATGGCCTCGCGGTCATCATCCCGTCATTGGCGGTTGGCGCACGCCGATTGCACGACATCGGGAAGTCGGGCTGGTGGCAGCTACTCGGGCTGATCCCGCTGATCGGAATCATCGTGCTGATCGTCTGGTGGGCGCAGGAAGGCCACTCGGGCTCTAACGAGCACGGAGCCAACCCCTGGGACGGACCTCAGCCGGTCTGAGCCTCGCGAACGGGTGCCGGCGTAAGCGTCGGCGCCCTCGCTCTTGAGGGAAGAGTGAGCGCTCGATCACGGGCGTTTCCGGAAGTTTGCCGTGTCCGCCGCGCGCAGCCGGTCGGACATCGATCCGGTACTCGCTTCTGCGACGGGCCAGGAAAGTGGGCGCAACAGGGCTCGAACCTGTGACCTCCAGCTTGTCGAGCTGGCGCTCTCCCAGCTGAGCTATGCGCCCTGGGAGGCGAGCATCTTAGCAGCGCCTCGCCGACGCGAGATTCCTCAAGCCGTGGGCGTTTTTGGCCGAAGCAGGGTGTGCGACACCTAGCTTCGGTCGCGTCCGCATGCGCGAAACTCCACCCACAGCATCCTCCGAGCCCAGGAAACCGAAAGCGCAGTGGCAGCGCGCGGACCGACGAGTGGGCACCCTGCAGCGAATTCAGCTGCTGAGCCTCATCGCCATCGGGGTTGTGGTCGTGCTCAGCACGCTCGGCTCAGGCATTTTGTTCTTCACCTCCGCCCAGAAACAAGATGAGCGCGAGGCAGAGCGGGCCGAACTGGTCTCGATCCGCGACCGGGGACGCGACACGCAGGTCGATGTGCTCCGCAGCCTTCAGGCCGGCGAAGCTGCCCTCGACGCTGACGGAATTCTCCGTCTCGTCGCGATCGCGGGTGAGGTTGGCGAGCTCGCTTCAACGCCGACAATCGATGAAAGCCCGGCTGAGCGAGAGGCGCGCCTCGCGGTGATCGAGCTCGTCGATGAATTCTCGACTCGGCTCGCCGCGGCGTCCGGATCCAAGGACTTTGCCGCAACGCTCACCGGGCCGGTCGGACAGGCCCTCCTGGATGAATACTTCACGTCTTTCAACGCGTGGGTCGTCGCGAATGGTGAATCTGTCAGGCGCGAGCGGCAGCTACAGCGAGATCTCGTCGTGCGAGGCGGCGTGGGAGTCGGCACCCTCGTGCTTCTGCTCACCATCATCGGAATTCTGATCTGGTGGCGCGTCGAGAAGGCCCGCGAACGGATCGTCGCAAGCGCACGCCAGGAGAGTCGCCGTTTCGACTCCCTCGTTAGCAACGCATCCGATCTCATGATCGTCATGGACGAAAGCGGCGTCATCGACTACTGCTCCCCGTCTGTTAAGCGAGTTCTTGGCCGCCCGAGGGATGAGGTGGTCAACCGCCCCCTGAAATCCCTCATCCATCCGGAAGACCTCCACCGGCTGCAGCTGGCCTCAAAAGAGCGCCTCGCCGACAACGAGGTCAGCGAACCGATCGACCTGCGCCTGAATCGAGCCGACGGAAGCTGGGCATACGCCGAAACGCTGGTCAGGAACCTGGCGCGTGACGAGGCGGTTCACGGTTTCGTACTCAATTGCCGTGATGTCACCGACCGCAAGGAGGTCGAGGACCAACTCGCGCACCAGGCCTTCCATGACCCCCTCACCGGTCTCGCGAATCGCGTCCTCTTTCATAACCGCCTATCCCATACCCTCGAGCGTCAGGCCACAGAACGGTCCCCGATCGGCGTGCTCGTTCTCGACCTGGACGACTTCAAGACGATCAACGACTCGATGGGCCACCCCATCGGCGACGAACTGCTCAACATCGTCGGCCAGCGCGTCCTAGGCGCCATTCGGCCGGGCGACACGGCGGCCCGCCTCGGCGGCGACGAGTACGCAGTGGTCTTGGAGGGGCTGGCGGGCCCTGCCGCGGCACGGGTAATCGCCGCGCGGGTCTCCGAGACGATCCGGGAGCCCGTAAGCCTCGGCGGCAAGGAGATCGTCATCTCGGCGAGCGTCGGAATTGCGATGGCGCCGCGACATGGCGACGACCCAGATGAGCTGCTGCGCCACGCGGATATCGCGATGTACGAGGCCAAGGCACGCCGGGGCGGAGACGTGCAGACCTTCGATCCCCGCATGGAGGACGCCCTCGACGAGCGAATGAGCTTGAGCCTGGACCTCAACCGTGCGGTCGATGCCGGTGACCAGTTCACCATCGTCTACCAACCCATCGTCGACCTCGACAGCGAGGACATCATCGGCCTCGAAGCACTCCTCAGGTGGCAGCACCCCACGGAGGGAGAGATCCTGCCCGGAAGATTCATCCCGCTTGCGGAGCAGACCGGGCTCATCATTCCGATCGGGGAGTTCGTACTGGAGACGGCATGCAGTGCGGCGGCAGAGTGGAACAGGACGTCGGGTCGCGCCAAGGAACTGACCATCAGCGTGAACGTCTCGTCTCGCCAGCTCGAGGATCCGAGTTTCGCGGGCACGGTTGCGGATGCGCTCAGATCGAGCAAGCTGCCGCCGAGTTGCCTCCTCCTCGAGGTCACGGAGTCAGCGCTCATGGGCGACGTCAGCCAGGCCGTAGAACTCCTGACGAAGATCAAAGAGCTCGGGGTGCGAATCGCCATCGACGACTTTGGCACGGGGTACTCATCGCTGAGCCAGCTCGGGCGGCTGCCGGTAGACATGGTGAAGATCGACAAGGCGTTCATCGACGCCCTGTCAGGCGGGACGGCCGACGCGGACATAACCGGCGTGATCGTGCAGCTTGGGGCGGTTCTGGACCTGCAGACCGTCGCTGAGGGCATCGAGCTCGTCGAGCAGGTAAGCGACCTTCAGGACCTCGACTGCCACGCCGGTCAAGGCTTTTTCTTCGCGAGCCCCATGGCGGTCGAAGAGATCACCAAGCTGCTCGCCGGCCGTGATGGTGCCCCTGTGAGGGAACTGGTGGCGGGAGCCGCCAATGAGGGCCAGGAATAAGCCCAGCACGAAGAAATCGTGTTATCCACTCCTAGGCCTCTCAGCCTGTGGACTAAGCACCCTCCGTTGGGTGATCACCCTTATTCGTTACCCTATGAGCGGAAAAAAGCGATCGTCCCAGGCGTGTTTGGCGTTTCTGAGTCGGCGAATATCTCGCCTACGTCTGTGGATGAACCCCGCGTCTCGCCGCATGACGGGCCATTTTCGTTCACATTTTCGACCCCCGCCCGCAGACGCCATGTCTGCCGCCGTTCGGCCCCGGACACCACTGGTAGCGTGCCGGAGTGCCTGAGCCCCAGAGGAAGTTCGACGTCGGCATTGCGGGCGCGGGCCAGCTGGCTCGCATGACCTGTCTCGCCGCCTGGCCGCTCGGCATAACCGTCGGCGTACTTGGCTCCCGTGGCGAGCCGGCCACGCCGATGGCCGCCGGTGTGATTTCCGGCGACTGGCATTCCGCCGCTGACGTCGGCGCGCTCGGTCGAGCCTCCGGAGTCGTGACTCTTGAGAATGAATTCGTCGACGCCGCGGCCCTCGCCGCCGTGGAGGCCGCGGGCACCCCGGTGCGACCCAACGCGGACACGCTCGCGGTCATCCAAGACAAGGCCACTCAAAAGCAGCGCATGAATGATGCGGGCCTTCCTACGGCTGAATGGCTCGTCGCCGAAACCCCTACCGACCTCGCTCAAGCCGGCAAGGACTTCGGCTGGCCACTGATGCTGAAGGCGAGAAAGCTTGGCTACGACGGATACGGCAACGCCACATGCGCGGACCTGGAGGAGGCTGCGGTGGCGCTGGATCGCCTCGACGCGGGCGAAGGTGTCCTCGTCGAGCGAATGATCGAGTTCCGTCGAGAGCTTGCCGTGATGGTGGCACGCAACCCAACGGGTGAGGAGCTCGCGTATCCGGTCGTCGAGACTGTGCAGCAGCACCATGTCTGCCACGAGGTGCTGGCACCGGCACCGATTGCCGACGGCGAGGCGACCTTTGCCGCCGAAGTGGCGCTCGCCGCCGCTGGTGCCGCGGATGGCGTTGGCGTAACCGGCGTTGAGCTTTTTCAGCTGAATGATGGCGAGGTACTGGTCAACGAACTCGCGCCGCGGCCGCACAACTCCGGGCATTACACAATCGAGGCGTGCGAGACCTCCCAGTTCGAGAACCACCTGCGCGGCGTACTGGATCTCCCTCTCGGCCCGGTGGAGATGCGCCGGCCGGCCGCCGCCATGGTCAACATCCTCGGCACCCAGACGGGGCCCGCTGAGCCCCGAGTTGATTTCGCCAGCTCCGTCGATGGCGCTCACATCCATCTCTATGGCAAGAGCGAGGTCCGCATGCGACGCAAGATGGGGCACGTGACCGCCCTCGGTGACGATGTCGAGTCAGCATTGGCAACCGCGCGACGAGCCGTCGAGGTGATTGGGCTGTGAGCGATCCACTCGTGGGCATCGTGATGGGAAGCGAGAGCGACCTGCCTGTGATGCAGGAGGCAGCCGACGTGCTCACCGAGCTCGAGGTTCCGTTCGAGATCCGGGTTCGCTCCGCCCATCGCACGCCAACTCAGATGATCGAGTACGGAGAGCAGGCGGCAGGTCGCGGCCTCAAGGCGATCGTCGCCGGTGCCGGCGGTGCCGCGCATCTGCCGGGGATGCTGGCCTCGGTCACGCCACTGCCGGTCATTGGAGTCCCCGTGAAGAGCTCGTCACTGTCCGGGCTCGACTCGCTGCTGTCGATCGTGCAGATGCCCAAAGGGATTCCTGTTGCCACCGTTGCCATCAACGGCGCACGCAACGCGGGCCTGATCGCCGCGTCGATTCTGGCCCTGTCCGACGATGCCTTGGCCGAGCGTTTGGCAGCAGAGCGTGAGCGCATCGCCGGACTCGCCGAGGACATGGACAAACGCGTCAGCGGGTCTTCCTCCGACTGACCTGGGGCCGATGTCGTCGAAACCGGTGCCCTCGGGTGACAGCGGTCGCCCGGTCGCTATAGGGTCGTTCGCCGTGACGCCCAGGCAACCGCCCGCTGCGAGCACGTGCCTGATGCCCCCTCCTTGGTAGTAACCCATGCCGTCCCTGAGCGACCGACGCACCCTTGCCCTGATCCTGGCTGCCGCAGTGGCGATCATCGTCGTTGCGGTGCTGATCCTGCGGGCCCAGGATGACGAGCCCGCACAGCCTGGCGCGACGACCGATCAGGGCGAAGCGCCGCCCACGACCGAACGCACCGATGCTGGTGAGCCGCCCGAGAGCGCGGCGATTCCCCCAGAGCTGCAGGCGATTCCCGAATGGGGAGACTTCGAGGGTGCACCTCCCCCGCTCGAACCGGAGGCCGGAGGCGAGGTCCGGGTCAGCGACGGCGCCGGAGACGACCGCGAGGTCGTCATCACGCGTGCCGACGGCTCCCGTTTCGCGGACGTCACCATCAGCGGCACAGGCGAGCCCGTCGATGCGCGCTACTTCGACGAGGGCGGTGATCTGGAGCTGGTCATCGCTTCGGTCCGCCCCCGACCCGGTCCCAAGCGGCGCACGCCTGCATCGGGCTCGGCGGTACTGAGAGTCCGCTGCGGCTCGACTTCCCGTTCGAACGCGGGCTGGGTGATCGGCAGCTTCCCCTTCCGCTGGAGGCTCAACCTCCGCTCGATGCCGGCGACGCTCAGACGCCAGGGCGGCCTCCGAGCGCTCCGCGCCGGCCACGGCGTGTGGAACGCGAACACGAGTCACTGCCGCAACATTCGCGATACCTCACGCCTGCGCTTCCTCTACACCGGGGCAACGACTCGGGGAGTCGGGCGCAACAGCATCAACTCCATCGGCTTTGGCGACACCGCCCGGCTCGGGGGAGTGTGCCGAGGCTCGGTCGCCTGCACTTTGACCTGGCTGAGCAATGGGAACCGGGTGCTCGAGAGCGACACGCGGTTCAATTCCCGCATCCGCGGAGGCTTTTCCACCCGTCGTCGAGCGGGGGCCTTCGACCTACAAAGCGTGATGGTTCACGAGGCTGGCCACACGATCGGCGTGGCTCACGTCAACAGCGCGTCGAACGTGATGTACCCGTTCGCCAAGCGCGGAGACCTCACAGCACGGAAACTGGGTCGTGGTGACGCACTCATCAACAACAGCAAGTACTAGGTCCGGCGTGGCCAGATGGCTCGCGGCACTCGCCGTGGTGGTTTCACTGACGGCCGTCGCCTGCGGCGGCGGTGAATCCGCGGAGGCGACCACCGAGACGACCGCGCAGACGGAGCAGACTGTCGAGAACACCAATGAGGTGCCCGTAGCGCCGAATGAGGGCCCGCCGACCGTCTCAGCGGTCGGCACCGGAGACACCGTCGAGCTTCCGGCCAATGGCGGGTGCTGGCGCGTAGACGGACTCGTCACCTGCGGTGACCTCCCTGCGCCGACCTGCACGGACCCTGCGATTCCTCATGTGACGCCTGAAAGCGACGGGGTGATCGGGCTCTCCATCAGCGCTGTGCCGGATGAGCTGACCGTTCTTTGGGACGACGGGAATGAGGAGACGCTCGGCCCGGGAGGCTCCGTGGCGTGGAGGCCGCAGCAGACGGGAGCCGCGGCCATCAACGTGGACCTCGGAAGACGCGGCACAGGCGCCTTCGCCATCTGCGTCGACCCCTGATCGCCCACCAAAAGGCCGATTTGGCCATGTGACGGCAAATTGACCAGATGATCTCGGCATTCGGCCACTGTTAATGTGAGACGAGACTCGTGAGGATCACGCCAATTCTGGCGCGAATAGGTTTACCCGACCCGGATGGGTAGGGCATTCTCGCGGCCACAACCGGGCAGCAAAGCGCACCGAGCCTCCCTCCTCGAGCGCAAATCCAAGGAGTATCGAAATGGACAGTCGTATCGCGCTTACCGCCGCTCTTGTCGGCGGCGCAGTGGGAGTAGCGCTCGCGCTTCGTTCTGAGCGCACGCGCACGGTAGTGCACCGCGCGTATCGCGCGACCAACAGCGCTACACGGGCACGCGCGGCGGCCACCGCCGAGCGGCTCGACGTGATGATTCGAGAGATCGAATCGGAGAAGGAAGAGACTCCGACAGGGCACCAGTGGCGCTACCAGACCTTGGTCAGCGCCCGTGACGCGCTCGTCGCGGTGGGGCACGGCACCGACGACCGCGAGCCTGTCGGTGCGGCCGTCAGCAACGGCGCCTCCGCGGGCTAGCACTTCGTCCGGCTGGGGGCTCTCGGCTCCCAGCCGGAGTTGCGTCTAGACGACCTCGGCGAGGCCGTCCAACACCTCCCGCGCCGTCGGCCGGTCTTCCGGGCGCTCAGCGCACGCCGCCTCGAGATGTGGCACGAGACCAGGCACGAACTGCGTACGCGAAGCTTCGCCAAAATCGGCGAGGCGCACGGATTGCCGGTGATCCCGGCGACACCCAAAGATCCACCAAAGACCGATCTGGCCTAGTCGAAAGACGTCACCGGCCGCCGGCGTGCTCTCGCCCTGCTCCCGGGCGCCCATGGCGGCCATTATCCGTCTCCCGCTCGGAACTGGCTAGCACCGAGAGGTGCGGGCATCAGAATCTCGCGCCAGCTCGCGAGGACTGAGCTCCGACGCCGCGAATCCCTTAACGCATGGCATCGATGCCTGACAGCTCGGCCCGGCTCCCGTGGGGCCCACGAGTACCCGACGGAGGTCCGTCCAACCGAGCCATCATCCGGGTGGTCTTGCTGCTGCTGGTGATCTTCGCGGTGCTTTGGGCCGCCTGGCTGAGCCGCCAGATCATCACATGGGTGCTCGTTTCGGCTCTCCTGGCCGTAGCGATCGACCCGTTGGTCAACCAGTTCCAGCGGCGGCTGCGGTTTCCGCGAGTGCTCTCGATCGCCGCGGTGTATCTCGTGGCCTTCGGAGTGATGACCGGGATCGCAGCGATCTTCGTGCCGCAACTCATCACCGCCGGCGAGCAGTTGGTCGAGGATGTCCCCGGCTACGCGGACAGGCTTCAAGAGTCCCGTCTGGTCCAAGATCTCGACGAACGCTATGGCCTGCTCGATGAACTCGAGGTCAAACTCACCGATGCCGTCTCGAGCGTCGCGGGCCCGAGCACGGCGGTCGACATCACTACCCGGATAGCGAACGGCCTTGTCGCGGCCATCACCATCGCCGTCGTCACGTTCCTCCTCAGCCTCTACGGCTCGGAGATCCGGCGCTGGGTGATGATCCAGTTCTCGCCAGACATGCGCCCCAGGGTCTCGAGGGTCGCGGACAATATGTACCGCGTGATCGCGGGTTACGTGGTCGGACTTCTGACGATCGCAACAGTGGCGGGGAGCACAGCGTGGATCTTCCTGACGACCCTCGGCGTGCCTGGCGCATCGGTCCTCGCGCTCTGGGTCGGGATAATGACTCTGGTGCCGTTGGTCGGCGCCACTCTCGGCGGCATCCCGTACGTGGTGGTGGCCTTCTTCGTCAGCCTTCCCGTGGGCATCGCCGCGTTCGTGTTCCTGCTGATCTACCAGCAGGTCGAGAACAACTTCGTCCAGCCGCTCATCCAGAAGCGCACGGTTCAGCTGAACCCGCTGTGGATCATCATCGCGGTGCTGATCGGCGCAAAGCTTCTTGGTCTCGTCGGCGTGCTGGTCGCCATACCGGTCGCCGGCATGCTGCAAGTCACCATCCAAGAGTTCTGGCGAAACCGGGACGCCCCGGCTCTGACCAGCCGCTCTTCTCCGTACTAGGACTCCGTAGCCGGCGCCACGCGCCGGCCACGAGCTCCTCAGTCGGCTACTGCTGACGCTCTCCAGTGATCGTCATGGCGCCGATGGTGGCGCCCGACTCGAAGAGGGCGACGCCAAGACCACTGTTCAACGCATCCGCGCCCGCAGCAGTCAGGTTCACTGGCGCGCTGGCCAGAGTGAACGTCGTTCCGTCATCGCTCACCGCGCCCGCACCGGTATCGACGGTGAACGGCTCGATCGAGTCCGTTCCAGTCGACTTCGGGAAGGCGACGACCGAACCGCCGGCCAGGTCCAGGCGGTAGCGGCGCAGCTCGACCTTGCTCGCGCCTTCGGTAAACCGCAGACCGCCTCGGTGACCAAGGAAGCCTGAAATCGTGTCGCAGCTCACACGACTCGCGCTGCGCACCTCAAACTCGATGTCGTTGCCGGCGGCAGCGGCGGGCGTGATCGCGGCAACCCCAACACCTGCGCCCTCGAGCGCTGTAGCAGTGGCAGTGTCGAGCGTGAAGGTGGTCGTTGCGGTACCTGGCACCAGACGGCAGCCGAGCTCGGCTCCGTCGGATCCCGTCGCCGGGATCACGTCCGGGTTGTCGGCATCTGCATCTGCGCCACCGTCTGCATCGACATCCGCATCTGCGTCGGCGTCGGCGGTGGTGTCGTCACCCGCCGCTACAGGCACGGTGTCGTCGTCTCGGTTGCCAAGGACACCAAACGCGATGATCAAACCCGCGATCAGCGTGATTGTCGCCCAGATCCATCCCTTGCGCTTCTCGCGATCTTCTTCCTCGCTCACTATTCCCCCCAAGAGTCTTTCTTCTCAGCCCGGAGACGATCGTGCCGGCATCAAAGAAGCCGGTGGCCGCGCCCCCGAGTCGGACATTTCTATGCGACACCAGCAAGCGCAGTCGAGCGTTAGGCGCCGAAAATCCTGTCTCTGACGGGCATTAGCCCGCGTAGAGCGCCTATCTTCTGGCAGTGAGCACAACGGCGAACGGCGAACTCGACCCTCAGAACGCGGCGGTGGCGGACTCCGCGTCGTGGCGCCGAATCGCCGGACTGTTCGCTCCCCACAAGCGCCCGACGGCAGTGGTACTCGGCCTGGTGCTGGTCACGGCGATTCTTGGCATCGTCAATCCGCTGCTTCTTGAGGTGGTCTTCGACGATGGCCTCTTCCCCGCAGATCGCGAGGGCCCCGATGTTCGTCTCCTGACCATCCTCACCGGGATCATGCTCGGAGTCGCGGCGCTCTCCGGACTGCTGGGCGTCTGGCAGACCGTTGTCACCAACCGACTCGGCCAGACGGTACTGCTGGACCTGCGTAACTCCCTGTACCGCCACCTTCAACGCCTTTCGCTGTCCTTCTATGCGTCGCGACGCACCGGCGACATGCAGTCGCGGCTCTCGAGCGACGTCGCGGGGGTGCAGACCGCCGTCACGACGACGCTCTCCTCGATCCTCTCCAACTCCGTCACCGTGATCAGCGCGATCGTCGCGATGATCTTCTTGTCGTGGCAGCTGACCATCCTGGCGGTGCTGTTCGTACCGCTGTTCGTGCTTGCCACTCGCTGGGTCGGTCGGCGACGCGAGCGGCTCACCGGCGAGGCCCAGGCGGCGACGGGTGAGATGACCGTCATCACCCAGGAGACCCTTACGACCTCGGGTATTACGCTCGCGAAACTCTTCGGTCGCCAACAACACGAGATCGCGCGCTTCGAGGAGGCCAACCAGCGCTTGGCTCAGGTCGCGACACGCCAGCAGATCATCGGCCAGGCCTTCTTCATGATCGTGATGACCTTCCTGGGCGTGACCCCGGTCCTGATCTACCTGGCGGCGGGGATCATTCTCGACAGCGGCGTCGCGACCCTGTCGGCGGGAACGATCGTCGCCTTCACGACGCTACAAACGCGCCTCTTCTTCCCCGTCGCGCGCATCCTCGAGGTATGGGTCGAGCTGCAGTCCTCACGAGCCATGTTCCGACGAATCTTCCGCTACCTCGACGAGGAGCCGGAGATCGTTGAGCGCGAGGACCCGATCACGGTCCCCCGCGCCGACGCGCGAGGAATCGTGCGGTTCGAGGATGTGTCCTTCACGTACTCAGGCTTGGGCACGGAGAACGCCGCCCTTCATGGAGTGAGCCTGGAGGCAAATCCGGGGCAGCTCGTTGCGTTGGTCGGCCCCAGCGGAGCCGGCAAGTCCACCTTGCTCAATCTCGTGGCGCGGCTCTATGACCCGACAGACGGACGAATCCGCCTCGATGGCCACGACCTGCGAGACCTCTCCTTCGCGTCGCTGGCGTCGATGCTCGGATTCGTGACGCAGGAGAGCTATCTGTTCGCCGACAGCCTCCGAGCCAACATCGCGTACGGCAAGCCTGACGCGTCAGACGACGAAATCATCGCCGCCGCGAAAGCGGCGGCAATCCACGAACGCATCGAAGAGTTCGACCTTGGCTACGACACGGTTGTCGGCGAGCGCGGTTTTCGCCTCTCAGGCGGGGAGCGCCAGCGCATTGCCATTGCCCGAGTGCTGCTGCACGACCCTCGAGTGTTGGTACTCGATGAGGCGACCTCCGCTCTGGACACCGCGTCGGAGCGGCGAATCCAGGCGGCTCTCGGCGAGCTCGTCAGCGGGCGCACCACGATCGCGGTCGCGCACCGTCTGTCGACGATCCAAGCGGCCGACGTCATCCACGTCATCGATCGTGGCCGCGTTATCGAGAGCGGCGATCACGACTCGCTCCTGGCGGCCGGAGGCATGTACCGCGACCTCTACCACGAGCAATTCGACGACGGCGCCGTCGAGACTCGGTGCGCCGATGGCATCGTGCTGGCCAACGGCGAGAGCGTTCCGGACATCAGAGAAAAACGTGTCCTCGTCAGGACCGGCGCCCGCGATTAGGTGCTCCGCCGCCCGCACTAGTCTGGGCCGGTGATTTCGTACGGTCAGATTCCGGTTGACCAGGTCGCGACACTCGTCTCGGCTGGGCTTCCTGAAGAGCAACGCCAGGCGGCCCTAGCCGAGCTCCGACGTGCCTGGCATGACGCCCAGGAATCAGAGCGCGCCGTTCTCGGCGCTGCTGGACGAGCTCTTTCAGCGGAACGAGCAGAAGCGCCAGCTGACGGCCTGCCGCTGGACGACGTGCTCCAGCGCATTGGAGTCAGCGCTCTGAGGCCGGGCCAGGATCGGGCAATCACCTCGGCCCTGGCCAGCCTCGACACCCTGGTCGTCATGGCCACAGGCAGTGGCAAGAGCCTCTGCTACCAAGCGCCGGCGGCGGTACTCGGTGGGCTCTCGTTGGTGGTCAGCCCCCTCATCGCGCTGATCGAGGACCAGCACCAGGCTCTCACCAAGGCCGGCCTGCCGACGGCGATGCTGAGCTCCCAAATGGACGAGAGCGCCCAGCGCCACGTCTTCGATCGCATCAACGCCGGCGAGCCGTTGCTGTTGTACGTCGCACCGGAGCGCTTCAACTCTTCTACCTTCGTCGAAGCGATCGGTCGGCGGGGCGTCGAGCTTTATGTCGTCGATGAGGCCCACTGTGTCTCGGAATGGGGCCACGACTTCCGGCCTGACTATCGCCGAGTCGGAGAGTTTCGCGACCGCGTTGGAGCCCGAGCCACCATCGCCTTGACGGCGACCGCGACCCCGAAGGTCCAGCACGACATCGCCGCGCGCCTCGGCCTTCGGGAGCCTGTGGTCGTCACGACCGGCTTCGATCGACCGAACATCACTTACGACGCGCTCAATCTCGCCGGACGTGGCACCGTCGCGCGAAAGGAAGCAGCGCTTCGGGAGGCTCTGAAAGAGGTGGGTGACGGCCCGGCCATCGTCTACTGCGGCACCCGCCGGGCGTCAGACGACCTTGCCGATGATCTCCGGCGCGAGGGGTACCGCACCGCCGCGTACCACGCGGGACGGTCCGATCGTTCGGTGACCCAGGCGGCTTTCATGAGCGGCGAGGTCCAGATCATGTGTGCGACCAACGCCTTCGGCATGGGCGTCGACAAGCCCGACATTCGCTTGGTGGTGCACTGGGCAGCCCCTGACTCACTCGAGCAGTACTACCAAGAGGCAGGCCGCGCGGGGCGTGACGGTGAGCAGGCGCGGGCTCTACTGCTTGCCGCGTCCACGGACATCGGGCGAATCAAGAATCGCATCGGCACGGCGCGCCTCGACGCCCAAGACGTGGACGGACTCCTGCGACGGCTCGCAAGCCAGGCCGGACCCGACGGTGACTTCGATCTGCCTCGTGGATCATTGGATGACCGCCAGCGTTTCGAGCTGGCGATGGCCGAGCGAGTGGGCGTCTTGACGACCGCCGCCGCGCCTGGCCGCGGTGTACGCGGAAGGCTGCGCAACGATCGCCTGGATGCCAGCGCAGCTGAAGAACTCGACCGGCAGGTCGGCGTTGAGCTACGGCGCAGGTGGAACGCCTTGGACGCTCTCGTGTCCTACGCGGAGAAGGATTGGTGCCGAAGGGCAGCGATCCTCAACTACTTCGGAGATCAGCGCGAGGGCGCGCCCGAGGAGCGCTGCTGCGACTTCTGCGAAGCCCCCTCGCCTGAGTTCGCTCAACCCCAGGCGGCGCCCGTGCCCCGGCGACCGACGCCTGCCAGCGAAGAGGTCAGTCTGGAGCTCGCAGACAGAGAACTCCTCGACGAGCTGCGTAAATGGCGGCGGGCCGTGGCGAAGGAACTCGGCTGGCCGGCCTTTCGAATCGCCTCGAATCGCGTACTCCAGGAGATAGCGCGAAGCCGGCCGGACGATGGCCGAGCCCTCGAGGCCATCCGTGGCGCAGGCCCTCGTCTGCGCGAGAGCTACGGGGAGGCGATCCTTGCGATCGTCGCCGGCGCCGCGCCGCAGGTCGGTGGCCCGCCTGCCCCCCGACCGAATACCCGCGCCTTGCCGAAGGGCGCGGCGGACGTCGACCCTGACGTGTTCGAACGCCTACGGGAATGGCGACGCGAGCGCGCTGAAGACAAGCCCGCGTACACGGTGTGCGCCGACGCGACTCTGGCCGAAATCGCGCGGCGCCGGCCGAGCGGCGCGGCGGCTCTGTCACAGATCAAGGGGGTCGGCCCAGCGTTCCTCGGTCGACACTCCGAGAGCCTGTTCGTCGTGTTGGAAGAGCTCGCGGCATAAAGAGCGCATCAACCCGGAGGGCCTGGTTGTTGGCCTTCGACGGGTGAGGCACGCTGAGCAGCTAAGGGCAGATGAAGAGGCCTTCACATGCAGGTTCTTTTTGCATGGAGCTTAGGTCTGCGGACCTACCGTCATTGCACGACGTAAGCCCCTTCAGGAGGAACAGCAATGGCACGCAAGTACAAGAGCATCGCCGCAGTCATCGGAGCCGTCTCAGTCCTCGGACTCGGTGGTGTCGCGATCGCGGCGAACGGTGACTCGGATGCACGCGCCGCCAACATCGCGGCGGCCCTCAGCGAACAGACCGGCACCCAGATCACGAGTGCGGATGTCCTCGCGGCGCAAAAGCAGGTCGCCACTGAGCGTGTCCAACAGGCCGTGACCGACGGCCGCATCACCCAAGCCGAGGCCGACGAGCAGTTGAAGCGAATTGAGAACGGCGAGCACATCGGCCACGGTGGCCGCGGGGGCCCCGGAGGCGGTCCGATCAGCGGAGTCGCCGAGGATCTCGGCCTCGACCAGGACGCGCTTCGCGAAGCCCTGCGCGACGGTCAGTCGCTGGCGGAGTACGCCGAGAGCCAGGATGTGACCCGCGACCAGGTGGTCACGGCGATCGAGTCCTCGCTCATGGAGAAGGCGGAGGGGCGCGGCATCGAGACCGACGCCGAGCAGCTCAGCTCACGCGCCGAGAGCATCGCCGATGGCGAAGGCCGCGGAGAGCGCGGAGCGGGTGGCCCCTTCGGTGGTCCTCCAGAGGCCGGCTGACGCACAGCCAGCTCACGACCCCCCGACGGCCCGGAGATCCTCCGGGCCGTCGTGCGTTCCGGGCCGCTTACTGGTCCTGCGTCAGGCTGAACCAGTTCCCCGAGTTGTCGGGAAGGTCGCCTCGAACCCCCATGGCCGCTCTGTGGGCTCCTGGAGGAATTCCACGCCGTTGGCCGTCAGCTCCTCATAGGTCGCCTGA
>CAMYIK010000046.1 GCA_947258365.1 uncultured Thermoleophilia bacterium
GAAGGTCAAGCTGCGCGATGAAGGCCTCACGTCCGAGACCTTCACCCGCGACTGGGCGCCGTCTCGATGAGCCCTGCCGAGTCAATCCGACAGCTGCTGGGCGGCGGCGCGACGATCAACATGCCGGGCGTCTACGACACGTTGTCCTCGCGACTCGCCGCCGAGGCCGGCTTCGAGGTCCTGTTCATCAGCGGGTACTCGGTCTCCGCCGCGCGACTCGGCACACCGGACTTCGGCTATCTGACGCAACCCGAGATCGCGGACGTCGCGCGGGGTGTCTGCGCCAACTCCGGCGGGCACCCCGTGATCGTTGACGCCGATACCGGATATGGCAATGCGCTCAACACCATCCGCACGGCCCGAATGCTGCATGCCGCCGGCGCGGCGGGAGTCTTTCTCGAGGATCAGGAATGGCCGAAGAAGTGCGGTCACTTCGCGGGCAAGCGCGTCGTGCCACGGGAGGATTGGCTCGCGAAGCTGCAGGCGATCGTCGATCTGCGCGAGGAGGGTGTCGACCTCTTTCTCGTCGCCCGCACCGACGCGCGCGCGGTGGTATCCATCGACGAGGCGATCGCCCGTGCGAACGCCGCTCTGGCGATCGGCGTCGATGCGATCTTCGTCGAAGCCCCACAGAGCGAAGACGAGCTACGCCAGGTTGCCGCCGAAGTTCCCGGGGCCGTTCGCGTAGCGAACATGATCGAAGGCGGCCGCACTCCGCTCTACACCCCGGCGGAGCTTCATGACCTCGGCTACGACTTGATCGTGACGCCACTCACGGGTCTTTTCGCTGCCACGAAAGCAATGAAGTCCGCATACGCCCGGCTCCACGACGAAGGCACCCTTCGCGACGACCTGGATCTGGTCACGAGCTTCAGCGAGTTTGAGTCGGTGGTCGACCTCGAGGGCCACAAGGAGCTCGAGCGCCGCTACGAGACCTAGCCCTCGGGCGGAGGCTCCCAGAGCTCGAACCGGTTGCCTCGGGATCGAATGCCCAACCGAAGCGGCCATATGACTCCTCCTGGACTTCGTCGTCGACCCGCACGCCCTTTGCTCTGAGCTCGGCGAGCATCCCGTCCAAGTCGTCGACGCGGTAGTTGACCATCCACTGCTGCCCGGACTCACCGAAGTAGGTGGTGTCGCTCGGGAATGGGCTCCAGACGGTCGCGCCCGCGACCTCGCCTCCCCATCGCAGCACGACATACCCGTCGTCATCACGTGGCAGACCGAGATGCTCGGCGTACCATGGCGCGAGGCCATCCGGATCGCTCGATCGGAAGAACACCCCACCGATTCCCGTTGCGCGCGCCATGTCCCGATCCTCTCGTTCCATCCGCCCAGGCACCAGCCCTCCGGTGCACAACAAGGCGTTTAGGACGTCATAGGAAATGGGCCTTCCCTGCACAACGGTCCGGCGCTAGCGTTCTTGACTGACAGTTGCATCGCCGCTACCCAACTGGGCCGCGTGGACCGAGGACCCGGCGACCTGGCCGAGACCGAAGAGGAGCGCGAGCGCGCTCACTGGCTGATTGAGCGCGACCTACGCGAACGGCTGCTCGCCAGTGCCCCCGAGGAGCGGGAGCGAGTAACCGCCGAGGTCTACGACGCATTGTTCCAGCGTGTCCCGTGGCATCCCGCGAACCAGTCGGCTAACGAAGATCCCGAGATCGAGGGCGAGCTGTGGCGTCGGGTTTTTGGCGACCTTTGCCCACCCGGCGGCACCATCGCCGACCTTGGGTGCGGCCTCGGGAGCGTGGTCATCGGAATGGCTTCTCGTACGAAGGAAGCCGTCGGGGAAGACACATCCCAAGAGGAGGCGCGTTCCTCGTCATCACCCCTCAGGCGCTTACCGGACCGTGGGACTGCTCGGAGGGATTCAGCGACGCGCCAACCGGTTTCCACACCGCGGAAATGACTCACGCCGAACTCGCTGCACGGATGGAGCGAGCAGGATTCATGCGAACGCTTAGCCCGATAGGTGGCGTCGGAGTCCGGTCGAGGTTTGGAGTGCGTGGAGGTCGCGGATGGTCCCGACACGCACGAAAGCCGTGGGAGAAAAGCTCGTCGTCGCCGCACCACGCATGGCACGAAAAACGATTGCCAAGGCCACGAATACCGGGCTCGTGACCGTACTTGGACGGATGTAGCGAACTGAGCCGTGTTCGACCCTCGCATCAAAGAGGGCCGTCGATCAGTGTCGCGCAACCTCCGCGTGGCGGAAGCAGTCGACGAGGTGATCGTTGACCATGCCGGTGGCCTGCATGTGGGAGTAGACGACGATGTGCCCGATGAAACGGAAGCCGCGCGCCTTGAGGTCCTTCGATACCGCCTTGGAAAGGTCGGTCTGGGCCGGAATCTCCTCCATCGTGCGCCAGGCGTTCTGGATCGGCGCTCCGTCGACGAAGGCCCACATGTAGTCGGCGAAGGTGCCGAACTCTTCTTGGACCGCGAGAAATGCCTGCGCGTTGGAGATCGACGCGGCCACCTTCGCCGTGTTCCTGATGATCCCGGCGTCGCAGAGTAGGCGCTTCGCGTCGGCCTCGCCATAGCCGGCGACAACCTCGGGATCGAAGCCCTCGTAGGCGGTGCGGTAGCCCTCGCGCCGATTCATGATCAGCTGCCATGAGAGGCCCGACTGTGCGCCTTCGAGAATCAGGAACTCGAAGAGCTTCCGGTCGTCATGCAGCGGGACGCCCCACTCCGTGTCGTGGTAGGCCTGCATGAGTTCGTTGCCCCCACACCAGCCACAACGGGATTCGGCCATGCACCAAGGCTAGTGAGGACAGATACGCTCCGCCGAAATGCCGACCGTCCTCGAGCATCCACTCGCCGCCCACTATCTGACGATCCTGCGCGACCGCACGACGTCGTCTCCGGACTTCCGTCAAGCCGCCCGGCGCCTCGCTCATTTGCTGATCGCCGAGGCAGCCAGCGACATGGAACTCGAAGACGTCCAGATCGAGACACCGCTCGAGCCGACCACCGGCCAGCGCCTCGTGAAGCCGGTCGTCCTGGTTTCGGTGTTGCGAGCCGGCCTTGGTCTCATCGATGCCGCGCTGGAGCTGTTCCCCGACGCTCGGATCGGCTACGCCGGCGTGCAGCGAAACGAAGACACCGCGAAGCCGGTCGAGTACTACACCAAGTTTCCCCGCCTCGACGACGCCAGGGTGCTGGTCCTCGAACCGATGCTCGCGACCGGCGGATCGCTGGACTGGGCCGCTGCGAAGGTCACCGAGCACGGCGCGACCGACGTCACCGCGGTATGCGTCGTCGCCGCCCCGGCGGGCATTCAGCACATGGCCCGGGCCCATCCCGGCGTGCGAGTCGTGACGGCTGCCGTTGATCGCAGCCTCGATCAGAACTTCTACATCCGGCCTGGCCTGGGCGATATGGGCGACCGGCTCTTCACCACGGAGTAGCGAGGTGAGTGCCTCGAGGCCCGTCAACCTGGAGTTCGTCCAGGCGCTTCCCAAATGTGAGCTGCACCTGCATCTGGAAGGGTCGATCCGGCCGGACACGATGCGTCGCCTGGCCGCCAGAAACGGGGTCGAGCTCGAAGGCGACCTCGAGCAGCGCTACTCCTACGACGGATTCGACGACTTCCTGGAGCTCTTCCTACTGGGCTTGAGGGTCTTGCGAACCGGTGAAGACTTCGCCGACACGGTTGAGTCACTGGCTCGAGAACTCGCGGCACAGAACGTTCGCTATGCCGAGATTACGACCACCGCTTTCTCGCACAACCGCCGAGAAGTCCCCATGAGCGACTACGCAGCCGGCCTCAACGCGGGCCGCGCCGCGGCGCGAGAGCTCGGAGTCGAACTCGGATGGGTCATCGACATCCCGCGGGAGATCGAGGGCCCGGAGTCGCGGTTTACCGTGGACTTCGCGACCGGACCGCTTGCACCCGACGGCGTAGTCGGGCTCGGCCTGGGCGGACCGGAACCCGGGAACCCACCCCAGCCGTACCAGGAGGCCTTTGCACTGGCCCGTGCCGCGGGACTCCGCTCGCTTCCCCATGCCGGAGAGACCGAGGGCGCGGAGAGCGTGCGCGGTGCGGTGGAGGCACTCGGCGCCGAGCGAATCGGGCACGGGGTACGCAGTGTCGAGGACCCGGCACTGATGGATGAACTTGGATCGCGAGGAACACACTTGGAGGTTTCCCTCACCAGCAACGTCGCGCTGCGCGTCGTCGACGAGATCGGCGAGCACCCGCTGCCGGCTCTGCTCGATGCGGGACTGAGCATCGGCCTTAACACCGACGACCCCGCCTACTTCTCGACGACTCTCAACGACGAGCTCCTCTTGGCCGCATCGGCGTTTGGGCTGTCTCGAACGGATCTGATCGCACTCCAGGAGGCAGCCTTCCGAGCCTCGTCACTGCCGCCTGATCGCCAAGCGAGCTTCTTGGCCGAGCTGGCGAGCGCCTCCGTCTAGAACGACCAGTCGCCCCGGGCCAAACCCGCGGCAGCCCGCAGGTCGCCCCTGACAAGATGTGGTGGTGCACGACGCCACCGGTCCCTCCCTTCGCGAGCCCGCGAATCAACTGGACGAAAAGGTCATCCAGTTGTGGACGGTGCAGAGCCTGATCGCCACAGCGGTCCCGGCGATCATCGTCACGTTGATCGCGGGCGGCATCGCGCTGCGATCCGGCGGCCTCTGGCACCTGCTGTGGATCGCGCCGGCAGTGCTGATCCTCGGCGGAGTCGTGGGCGCGATCCTGGTGCCGAAGTTCCTCTACCGGTTCTATCGCTGGGAAGTCACCGAGATCGGCATGTTCGTCCGCGACGGCTGGCTGTTTCGCACGTGGACCATCGTGCCGCACGCACGCATCCAAACAGTCGACACCAGTAGCGGCCCGATCCAACGAAGCTTTGGCCTGGCGACGGTGGAGGTGCGAACCGCCGCCGGCGAGGGCGTTGCGATTCCCGGGCTGTCAGAGGACCTGGTTGGTCAGCTCACCGAAGATCTCGCCGCAAAGAGCGGCCGCGGCGACGGGTCATGAGAGCCGCGAGCCCTCTCGAGGGGCGCCTACACCCCCTTGGGGTCGTGGTCTTGGCTTGGCAGTGGGTGCGCTACGCCTTGTACGGCGGAGCGATCTCCGGTCTTGCCAGCGGCAACCTCGCCATCGTGTTGCCGATCGTTGGCATCGGCGTATTGGTCGCGGCGCCTCTCGCCTTCCTGGCCTGGAAACGTTTCCGCTACCGAGTCGAAGGTGACCGACTCGTCGTCGAACGCGGCGTGCTGGTCGAGCAAGAGCGGATCGTGCCGCTCGATCGCATCCGTGGCGTCGACATCTCGGCCCCACTACTCCACCGGGCTCTCGGCATCGTTCAGGTGTCGGTCGACGCGGCCGCTACGGGCGGTGGCGATTCGGAGCTGACCCTCATCGCTGTAACCCGTGAGCAGGCCGAGACTCTCCGTAAGCAGGTGCTCCACACCGCGCCGGGACAGACGGTTTTCGAAGGCCAACCGAGCCGTGAAGCTCCGACGATTGCCCGAGTCGGCTACCGGACCCTGGCGCTGGCAGGCGGGACAAGCACTCGCTGGCTACTGGCGCCGCTGGTGGCGCTCGCGGCGTTCTCGAACCTGGTCTTCCGGGATGAATCGACGATTCGCCGAGCCGCCGAGCGCGGAACCGAGTTGCTGCCCGATAGCGGCCTCGGAATTGGGATCATCATTCTCCTGGTCATCATCGGCGCCGTGGGCATCGCCGCGGCCGGCAGCGTGATCGTCGACGGAGACTTTCGCCTGATGCGCGACGGCGACCGGCTTACCGCCGAGCGAGGCCTGCTGCGCCGTCGCAGCGTGTCCATCGATCGCGGCCGAATCAGTGCCCTGGAGTTCCTCGACACCCCGCTCTGGAGGGCGGTGGGGCTGGTCAATCTCCGAGCGCTTGTCGCGGGCGTGGGCTCTGGTGACGGAGAGGCCCGTGGTCGTACGAACCTCTTGCCAGCGGGGGATCCGTACACGGTATGGAGACTCGCCAAGAGCATCGATCGTCGGGCCACCACCGAGCTAACGGCTCATCCCTCTAAGGCGCGACCCCGACGCCTGGTGCGAGCCCTGGTGCTGCCGGCACTCGGAACTCTCGTTGTGGTAGCGCTGTTCGAGTGGCTCGCGGCGGCCGCGTTGCTCCTCGCCACCGCTCTCGCCATTCCGCTCGCCTTCGACCGCTATCGCTCTCTTGGTCATGGGCTGGTCAACGGCCGGCTAACGATGAGAGGCGGAAGCCTCACCCGGCGCCACACGATCATCGACCCAGGCACCGTGGCGAGCTACTCGATCAGTTCAACACCTTTCCAACGCCGGGTCGGGCTCTGCACCCTTACGGCGAGCATGGGACGCGGAGCAGGCAGCCGCAGCGCACTCGACATCGGACAAGGCCAGGCCGTGGCGGTATTGGCGGCTGCGGAGCCACAACTCCTTGCCGATTTCACAACTTCCTCTAATCGAGTGTCGCGAGAGGCCTGAGACGGGGGCGAATTTCCACGAAAACCGCGAGAATTGAGTTTCCCTTCTGGCGGAGGGGCGCGGAGGGTTACCCTGAACATCTCTTCGACGCCTCCCTCCGGCCCGCGCGAAGGAGATGTGCCCAATTCGTAGACCAGCTGAAATGTCGCCCGAGCCTGCGCCGCCGCGCGAGCTCGATGGCATGACACGCGTGCTGATGGTGGCTGAGGAACGCAGCTATCAACACACCTTGCGGCGGCAGCTGGTGAGGCAGGGCTTCGCTGTGGACGTGGCGAGTGATACCGCCCACGCACGCGAACTGGCCAAGCAGACGCCATACGACGTGGTTTTGCTGGATCTCACGGCGACCGGCAATGGTGGCTTCGAACTCTGCCGCGATATGGACACCGAGCACGGTGGCCCGATGGTCATGATGCTCGCGCCTCCCGACGGTGCCAAAGAGCGCCTGGCCGGCTTCGAAGCCGGAGCTGCTGATTGTGTGTCAAAGCCGGTTCTCGGTCGCGAGATCGCCGCTCGAATGCGCGCCCTGACGCGTCGGCGAACCGGTTCGCCGGGCCTCCAACCCTCTCCCTAGCGGCCACCGGCCACGCGCCGGTGCAGGGAAAACGTCAATTCACCCGGGGTGACTTGCCCGGCGTGTGAGGACGGCTCACCCGGTCTGGGCACAGGATGCCTCCATACACAAAAGACGGACACCGCAGAGGCGGCGCTCCTTACGCCGGGAGGCACCAAAATGACTTACGAGACCTACGTTCAGCGTTCCAATCGCGACGACGTCTTCGGACGGGGCACCCGGCTGACGGAGCGAGTCCAGAAGGACCTTGGCGCGTAAGGGTCACCCTCCCTACATCTCGCGCCAAGAAGGCCCCGCTCAGCTGAGCGGGGCCTTCTTCTGGTCGTGGCGTGACCGGATTCGAAGGTGAACCTGGAGACCTCCGCCTCGTTCCGTGATGATTTGGGCGTGGGAATCATCACCTGGGCAATCCTCGGCCTCATCGCCGGCTTCGTCGCAAAATGGATCATGCCCCGGCCACGGCTCAAGGGCATCCTCTCGACGATGATCGTCGGGATCATCGGAGCACTCATCGGTGGCTTCATCGCCACGACGATCGGCGCGTCCGATGGCATCACGGGTTTGAACGTGTGGAGCATCCTCGTGGCCATCGGTGGTTCCGTGGTCTTGCTTTGGCTGTTCGCCCTCATGTTCCGCGGCTGAACGCGCGGTTGTTCTGCCAAGAGCGCTGAGCCGAGCTAGGCGGCCAAGCGCTCTGAGACCGCCCGCCAAAGGTCGGCGTACGCTCGGGCACCACGCGAGCTGGGAGCGCTTTCCACGAGTGGCTTCCGCTTCAGCGGCATCTCCTCGACCTCTACGGCGTAAGGAATCACGCCGATGATGTCGTCGCGCTCGTTGGGCAGTTCATCGGCGAGGCGCCGGTGGGTCGCGCGCCGGCGATCGACCTTGGATAAAAAAGCCACCATGGGGATGCTTTGGAGCCGTCGATCGCCGGCGAGGTATGCGCTGAGCTGATCCATACCGCGCATCGGAAGCGCCGCCGGCTCCACCGGCACCAGGATGAGATCGGCGGCTCTCAAGATGCCCTCGATCGACAGCGCGATCCCCGGCGCGCAGTCCAGGATGACGTGGTCGTAGCCTTCCCCGAGCTTCTCAATCATCCGGCGCAAGCGGCGGCGCGGGCGGCGTACGTCCGCAAGCTCCGTATCCAGCCGGCGCAAGGAGAAATCGGCGGGCACGACATCGAGGTTCACCGTAGCCGTCTTCACCACGGCGTCAATCTGTCCATCCAGGGCCACGCTTGAGGCCCCACCGGGAACTCGTTCACCGACAGCGAGCGAGTAGGTGGCAGAGCCTTGTGGATCGAGGTCGATGAGGAGGGTCTTGCCTTCCATCGCGGCAAGGGCCGCGAGATTCACAGCGGCGGAGGTCTTGCCGACCCCGCCCTTCACGCTGCAGACGGCGATGCAGCTCATTCGTCCAACCATCCTCGGGTCTTGCCTCGGCTGAGTTCCCGCCAATGGCGTTCCCATCGACCACGGACCTCTTGGCCCTTGGCCATCATGAGACCGCTGACCTGACCCGCGGCAAAGGCGGCCGGCCCACCTTCCGCGGCGATGCCTCCGAGAATGCGCGATGCCATGGCCGCGTCGTTGAGATCTCCGAGGGTCCCCTGCAGGCTGGCGGCGGCTTTCCCCAACCGCTTTGCCGGCGCGCCGACGGCGGGCCTGACCGCCTCCGCCGCATACCGCACGCGCTTTGCCCGAATCCGTAGGTCATGCAGATCGTCGTCCGGCGGTACATCGGGCATCCGGCGCACCGCGCGACTCATCTTCTTCCACCGACGACGCACGAGCGGAGGCAGCAGGCCGTGAGCCGGGTCGTCGGCCTGGGGTGCGCTGGGTGGATCCCCGGCCGCGATGACCAGGCCATCGAGGAGGGCGGACGTCCGAGCGCTGCGGATCGCACGACGCATCGAGTTGCGCGCGGCACCGCGTTTGGCCTCGAGCTCACCAAGTAGCGCGACGAACGACTCCTTGTTGAGTTCGCCATGTTCGGCGCCCAGCCCGCGGACCCCCTCGATCAGCACGTCCAGATCACGAACGGCGCCCAACCGAGTCCCGAGCCAATTGAGCTCGTCGCGCAACGGATCGGCCCACCGCCGGTCCACCAACACGCCCCAGGTGTTGAGATCAGACCGCAGGCGCCGCATGGCAACCCGCGCCTGGTGCACCCCTTCCGGGTCTTCTCCGATCCACGCGACCGGCAGATACGTGATCAGACGATAGGTGGCCGACGCCGTGGCGGCGTGAATTACCTCTCGCGCGGTGGGCGTCTCGGAGACGTCGGGAACGCGGAGTTCCGGGTTGCTTCCGGGCCGGCGTCCGAGCGCGCGCTCGAGCTTGGGCCGACTGTCGCTGCTGTCGGCACCGGCCACGATGAGAGCCTGCACGATCGGGAAGACCGCTTGCCGTGCGGCGCCGTCGGTGAGTTCGATCTCGACCTCGCGAAAGCGGGGAGTCACGACTCCGGGACCGAAGGCGGTAACGCGATCGTCGGTGAGCACGGCGAGCTGCTCGCCGTCGGCCGTACAGATCTCGAACGCCTCTCGCACCGCGTCGATCTCCACCGACGGTTCGAGGTCTTCATCCCGAGTGAACGACCACAACACACCGCGTATCTCCGCGGGGACGCGACCAGCGTTGCCGGTCACCTCCACTTCCTGTCGCGAGAGTGCACCATCGATCGAGTGCGCCCCGATCTTGGCGGTCCAGTCGCCGCCTCGAAATCTGAGCGTGCATCCCCATGCTGAGAGCCGCCGCGACGGCGTGTCCCAATAGAACGAGTGGGCGTCGCGAGCCTCGAGCGCTCGGATCGAAAGCCCACCAACGCCATCCAGATCGGGCAGCACGGCGCCGTCCTCGACGAGGAGCTTGAACTCGGTCTCCTGATGGATCGATGCAGCGATGTGCGGAGGTTATTTCACCCTTGGGTGATCGCGCGCGCCGAGTTCACACCAGCGCGCCTCGGTGGTCCGGCATAGAGTCCGGGACGTGGAAGCGGCGAGCCCGGCATTTGCGCAGCGACTGTTCGCCGGCATCGCGCCCGAGTACGAGCGGATGGGAGCGCTGCTGTCGCTTGGGCAAGAGGACCGCTGGCGGCGCTATCTGGTGAGTCGCGTTCCCGTCGGACCCAACGATTCTGTCCTGGACGTCGCCAGCGGTACCGGACTCGTGGCACGCGAACTGGTCCGAACCACCGGAGCGCGCGTGATCTCGCTGGACCAGAGCGCCGACATGTTGGCGGCCGGGGCAGTCGCGAACCGCTCTGCGGGAATGGACGGCCTCATCGAACAGATCGTGGCGAGCGCGGACGCGTTGCCGTTTCCCGACGCATCGTTCGACGCGGTCACATTCACCTACCTGCTCCGGTACGTGCCCAATCCCCAGACGACTCTCATTGAGCTATCGCGTGTTCTTCGTCCTGGCGGAACGCTTGCCTCGCTCGAGTTCTACGTTCCTCAAGACCCGGTGGCCCATCTCGGCTGGCGGGCGTTTACTCGCTTTGGCCTGCCGCTGATCGGCGCAATGGCCTCGCCGGAATGGCGAGACACCGGCCGGTTCCTCGGGCCAAACATCGAGGCCTTCCATCGACGGTTCCCGCTGCGCCGGCAGGCCCGTGCGTGGCGTGCCGCGGGACTCAGCGACCTTGGCGCACAAACGTTCACCCTTGGAGCGGCGGTGGTTACCTGGGGCAAGAAGAGAGGATGACCGAGTCCGCGCGTCCGGCCTTCTATGCCTTGCGGCAAGGAGGGTGGCGCGACTACTGGACACTGCTGCACGCGCCGTACACCGGGTGGCATCTTTCTTACGTCGCGATCGGCGCGACGCTCGCGCCAACACTCTCGATCCCGTGGCTGATCGAGTCGCTCGCGGCGTTTCTCCTGGCGATGGGCATCAGCGCGCACGCCTTGGATGAGATCCAGGGACGACCTCTCGGCACGGACATCCTAGAGCGAACGCTGTGGCTACTTGCCGCGCTTGGATTGGCTGGCGCAATCGTTCTGGGCGTGCACGGCATGTTCGCCGTATCCCCTTGGATGGGCGCCTTCATCCTGGCCGGCGCCTTAATCGTCGTCGCCTACAACCTTGAGCTGTTCGGCGGGCGGTTCCATTCGCCCGCCTGGTTCGCGATCGCTTGGGGAGGCTTCCCGGCGCTGACCGGCTACTTCGCGCAAACCGGCGAGGTCAGTGTCGCGGCTCTCCTCGTCGCCGGGGGATGCGTGGCAGTGTCCGTGGCGCAGCGGCGCCTCTCGACACCCGTGCGCGACATGCGACGGCGCACGGAAATCGTGCACGGCGAACTCGTGGGGCGCGATGGTGTGACGCGACGCATCACACGCGCGACGCTGACCGAACCCGCTGAGGGCGCACTGCGGGTGATGTCGGTCGCGATGCCGCTGCTCGCCGTCGGGCTGGTCGCAAATCATCTGTTGTGAGGCCTGTGTGCCAGTCTCATGGCGTCACACCACGAGGAGCGGAATGAGCAAGATCGAGCGAGCGGCCGACGGCTTCACCCGGACGGCGGACAAGTACGACGAGATCGTGCGCCACAACATCATGGGTGCCCACCGGCTGGTCATTTCCATACCCGAGGGTGAGTACCCGCGAGTGCTCGATGTTGGTTGCGGAACCGGATTCTCGTCTCTCGCGATGGTGGAACGCTTCGGCTGCAAGGAGCTGGTCGGGGTTGATCCGGCGCAGGGGATGCTGGATCAGATGTCCGAGAAGCTCGGCGACTATCCCGGCACGGACTTCACGCTACTCCCGGAAGAGGTCATGAAGATGTCGGCGCCAGACGCCGGATTCGACGCCGTGATCTCGTCCATGGCGTTCCATTGGTTCGAAGACAAGCCGGCTGCGGTGGCCGAGATGGCGCGGGTCCTCAAGCCCGGCGGCGTGATGGCGATCCTGTGGTCAGGACGCGGAGGCGAAGAGGCGTTCCGGCTGGCGCTCGCCGGCATCGACACGCCCATCCCCGCGAAGTGGATGGCGGCGTTCGATTTCATCCAGCGCGACGTCCACGAGCTGGAGGACTACTACCACCGAGCCGGCCTCGAACCGGTCGATGTCTGGATGGAGCGACGGCGCCGCTGCACCCCAGTGGACGCCTTCCTCGCGCGAATGCGGGTCGTGGCAAGTCATCTCGCGTCGGATCTCGAGGACGCCGAGCGCGAGCGGCTCGAGGGCAAGGTCGAGCAGGCGATCCGCGACGCCTCTACACCCAACGGCTTCGTCTACGACTTCACCAAGCTCTTCGGAGTGGCGCGCAAGCCGGAATGAGATGAGCGTCCGGCTGGACAAGTGGCTTTGGGCGGTGAGGGTTTACAAGACTCGCACCATGGCCAAGGACGCCTGCACGGCCGGCCGTGTCCAAGTCAATGACGTCGTGGCCAAACCGGCGACCAAGGTCGCCCCTGGAGACATCGTCGAGGCGCGCCGGCGCGACCGGACGATCGTCTACAAGGTGGTCGAGGTGGTCGAGAAGCGCGTGTCGGCGAAGCTCGTCGCGACCTACGTCAAGGATCTCTCCCCTCCTGCGCCGGACCAACCCCGAGTCGGCGGCCCCAGGACGGCGGCTGCCGGACTACGAGAGGACGGCGCAGGGCGTCCAACCAAGCGCGACCGACGCCTGATCGACGACCTTCGCGGTCGCCGCCGCGGTTAGGCGGGACTCGCCAGCGAAGGCCGGCGCGACCGCGATGCGGCCCGTGGCATGGCCGGCGTGCCGCATTGCACCCGGGCAATTTCTCTACTGGCCGATTTGGCGGCGGCGGGCGGAGAACGAGCTTCGTTTGGCATCGTGGCGACAGGGGAGGCACCACGACGCGGATGGGGCGATGGGCGGCTCAGACATACGTAGCGAAGAGAACGCGAAGTGGATTCGCGGCTAGTCAGCGGTACCCGAGCGGTGGACTCTCGCAGCAGCCTTCTCGTTTGGAAAATCCCGCACTACCCGTACTGGTTCTTTCCTCTCCAAGACATCGCCGCGAGGCGCGGCGAGGTCGTCGAAGAGCTCCGCTCCGAGGTGCTCGGGGCCGGTCGACGGTTCGATCTGCTCGTTGGCGATACGCGTCTTCCTGGAGTGGCGCGAGAGTTCCCTCACGCCGGCGATGGGCGCCTGGCCGACCACGCGGTGATCGAGTGGGATGCGCCAGATCACTGGTACGACGAGGACTCTGAGGTCTTCGTTCACCCGCGCGATCCTCATCACCGCATCGACGTGCTGCCATCGTCGCGCCACGTGCGGGTTCGCGTCGATGGCGAACTCGTGGCCGATTCGCGCAAGCCGACGATCCTCTAGGAGACCGGCCTCCCGCCGAGGTACTACCTGCCCCGTCGCACGTGAAGACCGAGCTGATAAGCCCAACCGACTCGCGGGCTGGCTGCCCCTACAAGGGGTTCGCGTCGTACTGGTCGCTCCGTACGTCCGCCGGAGTCCATGAGGATGTCGTGTGCGGCTACCCGACGCCCTCACGCGAGTCGAGCCAGATCGCGGGACTGCGGTATTTCTGCAACGAGAAGGTCGAAATCGAGATCGACGCCGTCCTTGAGACGGGCGTGGTGAGTCAGTTCTCCTGGCGCCGGAGGACTAAGTAGCAGGCAAAGCCGGGTCGATACCTAGGGGGTATGACCGGCGCACCGACCACCAGCCTAAACGACCATATCCGCCTCCCGCGGAGATGACGTGGTCGTCCCCTCGCTCGGTCTCATCTGGCTGCTGGCCGTCACCGCCCTCTTGGGCGCGGTGGCACTACTCGGCCTGAGCACCGCAAAGCTCCGGTGGAATCACTCCATCCGCCGCGACCACGCTCTCAGGGAATCGCTGCGCGAACTCCCGTTGGCCCTCGCTGCTGGGCGGATGCCCGGTGCGGCCCCGGCGGCCGGTCGTGGGCGCGAGGTGGCGCTGGAGATGATGGTCGAGACGGTGGCACGACTGCGTGGCCACCCTCACATCGTCGCGCGACACTGGTTCGAGGACAACGGCTACGTCGACGACGCGATCCGCGAGCTGGCTTCTCCGAGCAGCTGGCGCCGCGCGCGGGCGGTGTATCGCCTCGGCCGGTTTGGCAGCCCGCAAGCCGAGCCCCACCTGATCAAGAGTCTCCACGACGTCCGCTACGACGTCCGCGATGCGGCCACGCGAGCGCTCGGAAGGATCGGCGGCTCGGATGCGATCGGCTCACTCATCGCCGCGTTCACCGAACGCCGAGTGGCCCGAGGCTTGGTCAGCGGCGCTCTGCTTGAGCTCTCGCCGGAATGCGACGAAGCGCTCGCCGCTGCGATGTCACGCCATGGCCCGGAGGTCGGGAGGCTTATCGCGCATGTCCTCGGACTGCGTGGACGTTCCGCGGATCAGGCGCTCATCGATGGCCTTCGGTCAGTCGATCCGGGGGTACGTCGAGAGAGCGCGCTTGCTCTCGCTCGACTCGGCGAAGCCCCACCCGGAACGGAACTCGAGCTCCGTCGGTTGGCACGGGATCCGCGACCGTGGGTCAGGGCCTCCGCCGCGACCGCTCTCGGGGCCCTGACGGGAGACCGCGCCGCGCCCGTGCTTCGCCTCCTCGCCTCAGACGAAGACTTCTGGGTGGGCCACCGCGCGGCCGAGGCGCTGGCCGACCTGCCCTCGGGAGCCGACCACTGTTGGAGCGTCCTCATGGCCGGGCCGAGCAGCGACGCTAACGACCGCGCCCGGCGTCGTTGCCTCGAGATGATGGAGCGTCGCGGCCACGTAGAAGAGCGCGTCCGCGCATCGGTCGCCCACGGCGGCGCCGACCTTGATCGCCTCTTGCGCGCGCTCGAGCGAGCGGGCTCTCGGGCCTGGGCGGTCGCGCGATGATGATCGACTTGAGCATCCAACTCGTGGCCCTGGCAATCCTGGGCTACTCGATCGTGCTCACCGCCGTGTACTTCGCTCTTACCGCGATGGCCTCGCGCGACTTACGGGATGTCGCGCTCACTCGGCGGTCCGAGCCCCCGAGTGATCTGTTTGCGCTCCCGCTGACTCCGCCCATTTCGGTACTCGTCCCGGCCTACGATGAGGCTGCGGGGATCGTGGAAAGCGTCCGGGCTCTACTCGGCCTCGACTACCCCGAGTTCGAGGTGATCGTGATCAACGACGGCTCGAGCGACGACACGCTGGCGCGGCTCGCCGAGGCCTTCACCTTGGAACCGTTCGATCTCGTGCTTCAGCAGAGTCTCGACACGAACCCGGTTCGTGGTGCGTACCACTCCCACACCTACCCACGGCTGCTTGTCGTCGACAAGGAGAACGGGGGCAAAGCCGACGCGCTCAACGTGGGCATCAACGCCTCTCGTTTTCCGCTGGTCTGCTCGATCGATGCCGATTCGATCCTGGAATCAGACGCGCTGTTGAAGTCGGTGATGCCGATCGTGCACCGTCCTGATCTCACCATCGCAAGCGGCGGCATCGTGCGGATCGCCAATGGCGCCAGCTTCGAGGGAGGGTCGCTCGTTCGCACCGGCGTGCCTCGCCGAGCGTTGGCCCGCTTCCAACTCGTCGAATACCTACGAGCGTTCATCGTCGGACGCTCCGGCTGGAGTCGGCTGAAGTCGCTACTGATCATTTCAGGAGCCTTCGGGGTCTTTCGACGGGACGTCCTGTTGGAGGTCGGCGGATATCGCACCGACACCGTCGGCGAGGACGTCGAGCTGATCGTGCGCCTGCATCGCCACATGCGCGACCAAGGTCGGCCGTACCGAATCGAGTTCATCCCCGATCCGGTCTGCTGGACCGAAGCCCCGGAGACGCTCGGCGTCCTGAAGCGCCAACGGACGCGGTGGCAGCGAGGCCTCTACGAGACCCTGCGCGCCCATCGCGGCATGCTCTTCAATCCGCGATACGGGCGACTTGGGATGGTGGGTTTACCGTACTTGGTGGTCTTCGAGCTGTTGGGGCCAGTGGTCGAGCTCTTTGGCTTAGGTCTGATCGCGGTGTTCGCGTGGCAGGGGCTCTTGCACCCAACCTATGCGCTTCTGCTGATCGCGGCATCGGTAGCCCTCGGCGTGCTGCTGTCGGTTACCTCGCTCGCGTTCGAGGAGGCCGCGTTCCATCGTTTCCCCCGCTGGAGGCAGACCGGAACGCTGCTGGCGTTCTCCGTTCTCGAGAACTTCGGGTACCGGCAGCTCACGGCATGGTGGCGCCTCGTAGGTCTCTGGCAGGGCATTCGCAGACGCGAGTCGTGGGGCGCCATGACGCGGACCGGGGAGCTCGGCATCCGGAGCCAGAGCATCGACCCCGGGCCAAGCGAGTATTGGGAACTCCACCACGCGGTCACCGAACTCGCCGCGGCGAAGGCGGAGGCAGCGGCAACGACGAGCGACTCGCTGCCCGCCACCTCGGACGGCGCCACCATACCGGCCGACCGCTCCCGCGCGATGATCATGGAATCGACGAAGCAGATCCTTGCGCAGAAGCCCATGCGCAAGACCGAGGCTCCGACCGACACGGGTCTCGCGACCCCTGAGCCCTCTCAGCGCACGATTGCCGTTCTCGCCCCCGGTGATCCCGTCGATGCGAAGGTTCTGGCCCGCCATCTCAAGAACGGCTCGGCGGCGCTCGTCACACTTGAAG